>NZ_JAMOYX010000009.1:0-69793 GCF_023669465.1 Dorea sp. MB18-49 | reverse complement strand
ATAAACCTACCATTAAAAATTTATAAAAGTAATACCCCATAAATAGAAAAAAGAATAAAGCAATAACAAATTTGGATTTATTTTTTGAAATATGTGCTTCATAACCCATAGAGCCAAATGCCACAGACCCAATAATTGTCATTATGTCATAGTAAGGTTCTTTACAAACTGCTTTAATGAAAAGAATTAAAATGCAGATAAATAAAACAAACATTAAGCCAAAAGATTTCCCTTGAAGTTTAATATGTTTTTCGTATTCATCAAGATATAGATTCTCTTTTTTGTTTTGTGATAGTATTTTTTCTTTATCCATTATATAACGCTCCCTTCAAATAATACCAAGTACACTTGTCATTTATATTATAGCATTCGGTCATTACAAGTCAATATTTTTGCACAGTTTTCTTGTCGTTTTGTAAAAGCGTGCAAATCTGATAGGAAATGCACGCTATATCATTTATCCTACAATCTTCCAGTTACTATCCTTATGTAGCACAAGCTCATACTGCGATACCTGCGTCGCTTTTGTCTGATTATCAATGAATTTTACCGCAACCTTGACTTTCACATTGTCGCCGTCCTTTATAAAGATAGGGTTTACCAGTTCAGAATAAAGGTAGTCCCTGCCGATAGGTTCAATCACATTTCCCAATACATAGTAAGCAAGCTCTTTTTCCGTCGCTGTTGGGTACAGCTTAAAGAATGTTTCCAGAAAAGCGGTAGCGTCATTTACCGTATCAGCGTCCACGCTTGCGTCTGCTTCTGGTGTCTTAGGCTCATAGTCTGATTTTTCAACTGCTGGTGCAAGGGTAGGGTTTTGAACGATTACCATATCCCCGTCTGCGTCCACATAGACTTTTACAGTATAGGTTGCTTTCACATTGCTTGTCTGTTCTCCCTCTTTTATCTGCTGATCTACTTCGTAGGTAGCAGAAAAAGTGTCCGCTCCCGATTGCTCGATATGCCATACAATCACATCTGTAACCGTGGAGCTGGTCGGTATATCGGTTCTAATGGTGTCTACATTTAAGTCCTGCAATTCCTTTGTCAGATAACCGCTGATTGCCTGCGTCCTTGCTTCGATAGCTTCTTTGCTGTTATCCCATGTGTAATAGGACTTCGCAAAGTTTTTCACGAAATTTTCTATCCCGTTGGTGTCCTGCAAGCAAAGTTCAATGATTTCTTTTTCATGGGTGGTGTGCTGGTCGATAGCCGTAAAATTCTTATACACCCCAAAGCTCACGCTTGCGACAAGCACCACCCACAACGCAATCACGGTTTTCTTATGTGTGCCTACCTTGACAGTACGCACCTTTTTTTCTTTTGGTTCTTTGATAGTTTCTGTCTGTTTCTTATTCTTCTTAAACATATTTTTCAAGTCCTTTCTATTGTTTTACTCGTCCTGCACCGATTAAGTGCTGTTGCCAGTAACTACTACTTAGGTCTGCATATCCTATCGGGTCGCCTGCGTGGTACATCTGTGTCGGCGAAACAAGAATACCGACGTGTGTTACATACGAACCAGCGTTATAGGTGGAATGGAAAAACACCAAATCGCCTGCTTTTGCCTGCGAGAGTGGCAGATGTTGGGTTGCGTCATACTGTGCTTGTGCTGTTCTCGGTAAGGAGATACCAGCTTTTCCATAGCACCATTGCGTCAATCCCGAACAATCAAAGGAAGTATTCGGGTTACTGCCACCATACACATACTTCCAGCCTTGATATTTCAACGCTTCATTCATTACCTTTTGTGCCAGTTCTCCCGATACCTGCGGAACTGCTAAATACTGATTGACTACTTCCACATAGAACATATTTCCATAGCCATACCGCCAGCCCCCATTCTTAGCAACGGCTATCGGGTTGGTGTAGGTTACTTTCTTTCCACCCGATTTCTCACGGGCGAAGCTCTCTGCAAGATTAAAAGTGTGTTTTTTTCCTTTTCCTGCCACATATCCCACATAGCCACCGCCATAGTTATAAGACTGTATCGCTACATTCAAGTCGTCGATACCTTGATTTTTGCAGGAAGAAAGCAGGGACGCAAAATACTTACACCCCTGCTTGATTGAGCTTTCCGTATCTAAGGAATTAGGCGGTAAACCAAGACTTTCCGAACTCTGCATAACATCTTCTGCCGTACCGCCACTTTCTACTTGAATGATAGCAAGTAACACATTGACATACTCGGAGATACCGTTTTCTCTGGCGTATTTTTCTACCATAGGCTGATGTTTCAAGACTTCTGCGGATAGGTTCATACCCGTAATGCCAGAAGAAAAATTGCTGTTCTCGTCGTCGCTGTCCGCACTAATGAGGACGCCAAAGAAAAGCACCAGAGAAAAGAGGATAGGAAACAGACTGCCAATGATAGCGATATGTTTCAGTTTCATTTTTTCTTCTGTCCTTTCTTCGTTACAAGGTTACGGGTTTTCTCTATGGTCTGCTGGTTCTTCTGGACGCTCTGGGTCTGCTGAACCTTTATCCTGCGGTCTTTGGTGTCATTCTGGCGTGTTTCCTGCGATACCACTTTTTCTACATTCTGCCTATGTACTGTCTGTGTAGGCTGGGGTGCTTTCTTATCAGAAGCACCAGAAGATAACGGACGCTCTTTGATAACATTTGTCTTGACTGGCTCACTTGCTTTCGGAGTTGGAGCTGTGGCTGGGCGTTTGACTTCCTGCATTTTTTCAACACTCGGCTTTGGAATGGTTGAAGCTGTGACTGGTCGCTCATGGGGACGGGTAGCTCCCGTTGTCGCTGATCCGTCAGCCTTTCGCTGTACCTGCCTTGCTTCTTGTGCCTTTTGAAGCTCCATACGTTTGTCAGCGATATTTTTCTTACGCTGTTCCTGCTTTTCCAAGCGTCCCGTCTGTCTGGACTGCTGTTCCTGCACCATGCCACGCTTGAAGTCGGACACGCTGGACTTTGCCTTTTCCTTTGCGGAATACACCGCATAAGCGGTCTGTGTCGGCATATCCTTGATATTCTCTTTGACAGCGTTTGCCTTGTCTTTCACTTTATTTTTCGTATCTAAAACAGCACCGACTTTTGAACCTGCACGCTGTCCCATGCTGGAAGTGGTATTGCCCCGATTTTCTTTAGAAGCCGTATTTTTTCTTTCGGCTCTCTTGCCAGCAACGGCACTTCCAGCCACCGCACCAGCTACACCGCCCGAAATACCGCCAGCACTTACCGCCCTTGCAATACGGTGTTCCATACGCCTAGCCCGATGTCGCATAAACAGATACGGTCTGCGGAATATGCGTCGTCCCATGCTTTGACTGTCGCCAGCATTAAGTGAGAACATACTCATTAAGTCGCCCAGCTTCATGTAGATACCAGCGAAACATACTATCTGCAAGAACGCCACCATAAAGAATGGGTAGTCTGTGGAAATGTTGTAAAACATACTGGAAATACTAAATGCCACCGTTACAATGAGCGTTATTCCTGCCCGTGTCATTATGGTATTAAATACTCTCACGATTGCCTGCTTTGCCATGCTTTCATAGCTCGGTATCATGGAAAGTAAAAAACTGATAGGTAAAAACATTGCAAAGATAATAAAAAGTATCTGGCTGAACAACATCATGCCCGTAAGCAAGAATACAAATATCGTGATACCCAAGTTAAAGAACAAGAGGAAGAACACCATACCCAAACGGTTCACGACCTGCGGTATTGTCAGATTGTTATTGTCGTTGTCCTCGATTTCTGTTTTCACGACTTCCTCTCTGGTTTTCCCGTCCTCGTCCTCTGGACTTGCCGATACGAGAGCTTCTACACGGTCTGTCCCGATTTCTTCTGCGTTGCTGTTCCCGAATTGAAGCAAGAGCCACGGCTGTTCCACTTGAATAGAAAATAGGCTGTCCCGTATCAAGTCCACGCTGTCCTTACCCTCGCTGTCGGAGTTAGGGAGCATGATTTTTGTTCCCAAATCCAAAGAAGCGGTACTGATGTCTGATGAAAATTCATTTATCTTCTTGATATAGTCGGGAGCATAAGCAATAAATGAAGCGGACAGCACGAACACCACCACAAAGTTGATAACAGCGTGAAGTGCTTTGCTGGTTTCCCGTTTTATCAGTCCCGTATAAGCAACGTACATTCCCACCACTAAGATAATGAGAAGCAGGAAACCAACATAGAAGCCCGTAGAAGAAAAGCCGTTCTCGGTAACGCCTGCAAGGGTCTGTATGCTCTTTCCGATACTGTCTGCCATATCATTGATGAAGTCCAGCTTATAGGCTTCCTGCACCACATAGCCCGTTGCATTACTCAAATACAAACTGATAGTCCAGACAAAGTTGGTAATGCAGTACAGCCCGTATTGTACCGATTTTCCGATACCGTCGAGCCAGTTCCACGGAAGCCACGACCAGCTATTATCGACGAAAAAATCAAGCTGGTAGTTGGAAAGGGGATATTTTGAATAAAGATTTTCTGCGTTTATGGTATCATCTACAAGCCCCGTCGCATGAGCCACCGTCCCCAAAAGTGAAAGCAGGATAAGGGAGAGTGCCACCACGAACAGAGCCATTTTGAGAAAGTGGAAAATCTTCTTTTTTGTGAACACACCTTTTATCCTTTCTTTCATCACTCCACCTCATTTCTCTGTACGGGCGGTCTGGTATCAAAGGCGTGTAGCAGTTCTTCAAAGACTGGGTGTATCTGCACCACACCGACACGCCCGTATAAGTCCTGCAATAAGCATTGTCCGTTCTCCAAATCACGCAAGCGTTTCTGGTTGTTCTCATCGTCCTTGTCGATACCGAAAAACTCTAAGGTCTGCTTTATCTCGTTTATATCCGTGCTTCTAAATGCAAACTTTAAGCCGATATTGTTTTTCAGACTTTCCTTTGACACGTCATAGGCAGACTGGGTAACGAAATAAACGCCTGCCTGCATAGCTCGCCCAGCACGAACCAGCTTATTTGATAAGGTTTCTCCTTGTGCCACATTTAAGAACGCCCACGCTTCGTCTAAATCGACAATCTTAAAAATACTTCTGTCCGAATGGATAAAATCAAGGGCAAAGGTACTAATCACAATCAGCATAGACACAGACAACAATTCAATGGTCGTGTATTCTTCAAAAGTGGTATCTTTATCTGGCAGTACAAGGTCGGCTACTTGAATGATATTGAGCTGATTATCCAGACTGATAGCATTTTCTACCGTACCGTCTGAAAACAGCAGGTGTGCAAAGTCGTAGTCCGTGAAGCTGTCGATATGGTCTGCGATATTTCTTGATATGGGCGTATCTTCACGGCGTAGCTCGTCTATCACATGGAGCAAGCCCCGACTGTCGCTCTGGGTAACGGAGCGTACTGCCTTACGAAGTACGGGGAATTTTTCGCCGTCCCTTGAAGAAATACCCGTAAGGAATGTTAAGATGTCGATTGCCAGACTTTCAGCGTCTTTTACATTCTTCATAATCACAAACGGGTCAAGAAGCCCTGCATTGTCCTTATCGCTGGTAAGATTTACGATATTGATTTCATGTGCAATCTCTGGGAGCGTTTCTTTCCAGTTACCACGCTCACTTTTAGGGTCTAACAGAAGTGCTTGACCGCCAAACAGCACCGCATAATATACCAGAAGATTGTTACAGAACGATTTCCCACCGCCAAGCGAACCGACAAAAGCAGACGCTAAAGCGTTGGTAACTGTACCTTTTACACCTTGACTGGCAAGGGACGGTTGCAGGTACACATTTCTTCCCGTATCAACAGAATAGCCCATATAGATACCCGTAGTTTCTCCTAACTGCTGTGTCGCACCAAAGCCAAGCCCAGCTAAAAAATCTGATTTTACATACTGCACATAGTCATTGATATATCGCTTGCTGGCTGGTAAAAATTCAGAATGAAGCCCCAGCATATCCCCAGCAGGACGCACCAGCTTTACATTGAGGTCGTCGTAAAAGTCCTTGACTTCATCACAACGGCGTTTCAGCTCGTCAAGATCGGGTGCAGACACCCGTATGACGTAGCTTAACTTATACATACTTTCTTTTGTCTGGTCTAAATCAGTTTCCAGCTCGTCCACGCTGTCTAAAGCGTCCACCACATTTGAGCTGGTTTCACTTCCTGCTTGATAGGCGTGATTATCAAGGTCTTTCAGTTCCTTTTTCTTGTTGCGGACGGTCGTTAATGCTTTCCGATTTTCCACGATTTCTACATTCATGCTCGTATCAACGGGGAATGTGAATTGCTGTTGCTGGAAATAGAAGATTTCAGACGACGGAAAATCAAGCTCTCCTACAATCGCATTGACGGTAAAATAGGACACATAGCTTTCCTTGTCCTCATGTTCCAATCGTAAATACCGCTGGCTTTCCTCAATCACACACCTTGTCGGACGGATAAGGTCGTAGTATTTTATCAGCGTCTCTTTGTTCAATTTTTTCTTTGGTAGCTGGTACTCATAATCTTCATAAGCGATACCGTCCCTGCCGTAAAGATGTTCCATGAGATACCCAAAATCATGGATTTCCAAGCGACGCACCTTAAAGCGACGGGAGATTTTATTTTCCAGTAACTTTTCCATTTTTATGTAACGGTTGATTTCATCATTCGGCATGGAAACAAAATCATTCATCAGCGTGTGGTTCACTTCATGGAGAAATTCTGTGAACGTCAGCCACACCGATTTTTTGATGTTCTTCAGATTGAGCTGTTCTTCCGTAACCATGAGCTTAAAGCCAAGAAAAAAGCGGTAGTCCACTTGATTGTCCCCAATCATAGATACTAACGCTTCGGTCTGTTCGTCTATCTTCTGGCAGGCAACTTCCTTTAATTTTCCAGTTACCAGCTTCTTTGACTGTTCCTGCATACTGCGGATTGAGCTTTCTGTGGCAATCTGCAACGCATGAATTTTACCCTCACGGGACTGTGCGATAAGCTGTCGGAAACTGTCATGCACGATAAATTTCTGCTCTGCGGATAGAAAAGAATAGTTGTATGGTATCAGCTCATAGTAGGCGAACACCTCATTGTCCTTGTTCCAGACAAGGTTATTGTCAATATATTTTATCGGGAACATCGTTCACACTCCTTACTGCCGTGATTGTTTCATTCAATATCTGCTTATGCAGTTTTACGGCTTTTCCTGCATAAGTGATTTTTGGTCGCAGGGCATAGGTTATCTGTGATTTCAAAAAGCTGTACGGCTTCTTTCCGTCAAAGGTTTTCTGCGACATGAACCAAGTGAGAGCAACGGGAATACCAAAGTATTTGAGAAATGCTCCCTCAATCATGGAAAGTGGGGGAATATCCCCAAACAGAATGATGATAAATTCCGTAATCACAAACCATGTAATCTGTGTAAAAGTAACGGGAAAGGGTAAGTTAAAGTCATTGATTGCATACAAGACTTTTTCCACGTTCCAGATACCCGTGTAGCTTTTAATCTTTTTCAAGTTCTTTCAGCTCCTTTCAAAATAGAAAAGGACAGCCATTTTCAGACTGTCCCTTAAAAGAGAAATACGCTGTCAGTAGCAACAATGCTTGTCGCTGATCTTCCAGCGTTAATATGGTATCTCGCACATACCTCGGCTTGTTTCAATAAAGCAACCGCCCATATCCAAATCTCGCCCGTAGGCTTCATAGTCAATGTAATTCTGTAAGCTGGGTGGAATGTCCCCAAGTGCCTGCAATTCGTCTATGTAGTAGTAGGCAACATCTGTCATGGTTTCACAGTCGGGATAATAGTAAATATCGTCCTTATGTTCCACGACTTCTTCCAGCGTCCCGTAGTGGCTGATAAATTCGTCCAGACACTCTACAATATAGTCGGGAAGTTCCTCTATCATTTCATACATCTCATTGAGTTCTTCAATGGAAACATACTCGCCAATCGCAATGGGAAAGTTGTCGGTATCATGGATAGCGTATTCCTCATACTGTTCATTCAAGCCGATTTTTTCTTTCACATCTTCCTCGTCAATGGGGAACGTGAACCAAGCACCGACTAAATAGCCCTCATTGTATTTGCCAAGATTAGCAATATAAACCGCCATATCATCAATCATAAGCACCACCTCATTTCCTACTCTGGCAGTTCAAAGATACCGTGTTCTGTTACTAAAAATTTCCCGTGTTCCTGCAAGTGAGAAGCGTAGGCTTCAAAGTCAAAGTAGTATTCTTGACAGTCCTCGGATAAATGCTTGAACATCGGGTCGTTCATCAGCTTTTGCCTTGCAACATCTATCATGCTTTTACAGTCGGGATAAACAATAATCACGTTCCTGCAAATATAAAGTGCTTCTAAATTTTCAAACACCGTAAGTAGTGATACATATTCTTCCTGCATATCACTTGAAAGCTGGCGGTACATAAAATCTAATTCGTTGAGCTGGTACACGCTGGTGTGTTCGTGGACTTCATCAGCATAAGGCAACACCTTTTCGATAATACGATAATCCCCACTTTCTGCACCGATACCTAACTTTTCTTCAAACTCGGCAACATCTATCGGCAGGTCGAACCAGTATGATATTGTTTCTTCGCCAGTTGTTCCTCTCGTTTCCACCAGCACCCTTGTTTCCTGCATTGTTCCTCACGTCCTTTCTGTTGCTTCATCACATCTTTTAAGCTCTGGTACGACATACCAAACACATACTTTGAAAAATCTTCTAACTGTTTTATATCATAATTCGTAAGCGGTAATCGCTTCATTTCATGCCACACTTTACGCTTGTAAGAGGGCAGGTTAGAAATATAATCACAGCCGACGTTTGCCTGCATATCCTTAAAAATATCGCTCATTTCATCACTCCAATCTGATTTTAGGTAAGAAAAAAGCAGTCAATCCTAAGACTAACTGCTTTATGTATATGGATATAATTTGATTAAGTTTTAAAACCAGTTTGTTTTTTCATCTCTAAATTGAGGGTTATCGCTGTGTTGATATGGATTATAGTTATTCAGATTGCAACCATATTCTTTTAATGATTTGATTTTGTTATCTTCTGTCCATTCAATTAAGGAAATACCGTCAAATTCTTCAACGCTTCCCGTATTCATTTCATTTTTAAAATACCATTCTACGACAGTTTGATTTTCTTTATGAAAGAACTGTTTAATATCCCAAATAATGACTTTACCACGAGTATTCCATTCATTAAACCAATGTTTTACTGTTTTAAGATTTTCATATTTAGGACACCAGCTTTCCGTATAAACAACATCTTCTGTAAAAATTTTATCTATTCCTAAGTCTTGCTGTTTCAACCACATATCAAACCATAAACGAATAATTTTTTCTCTCTCATTCAAAATAGAACACCTCGATTACTTCTTTTTTCACATTATAGCACCCATACATCAGCCCCACAATAAAATTTTATGCACCGATAATCTTATTGAACAGCTCTAACAGTACATCTTTCACACCGCCAGCATTGAATACCAAGCCGACAGCAATCAAGGCAACTACCAAGAAACCGATAAGTTTTGAAAACTCACGCTTGAACCCTAAGTAGATACCGATAACCACAATCGACATAAGCACTAAGCTCTGTGCGTTGCTTAAAAACCATTGATACAAATTTTGCCCGAAATTCATGTTATTTGTCCTCGCTTTCTTTTAATTTCTTCATTTCATAGTCAGCTCCTTTGCCAACACTTAAAATACACATCAAGGCTACGCCGATACCCGTTCCAACAGATACCAGCAGGAAGTCTTTCAATAATTCCCACATTTTTTCATCACTCCTAACTTTCTACTAAATCTTTTGCAGGGGTCGTCTGCTGTTTGATTATCATTTCATGCTTTTCTGTGAGCTTTGCCTGCTGTTCGATAGTTTTCATGTAGTCTGTTCCGTTTCCCTTATCAATCCTTTTCAGCATTTTCAAGGTCGGTGCTACCTGCCGTTGTACCCACCGCAATGTACGGTCTAAGGTGTAAGGCTCTGGCTTTGTCGTCAGCATCAAGCTCTGTCTGTTATCGCCGATAAACCACGCCCAGCGGTCATTGAGTTTCCAGTCATTTTTTCGCTTGTCTGCTTCTTCATCAACAAACCGCACATACTGGTTGATGATAGAAAAGGCAGTCTGCTCTGCGTCATAATAGGTCAGCAAATCTCGTACTGCATAATAGGCACGTTCATTTCTAAGCCGTATCTCAAAACGGTTGATAATGTCGGCTTCTTCCAGCGGTGTCCCTAACTTGACGTACTGCTCATAGTCCTTTTCATAGATACAGAAATACACATCTGATTTTAGCGAACCAAGATAAAGGGTGCGTCCCATATATTCTCTGTCGTCCTCTCTATGCTTGATAAGCTCGCCCGACTGATAAAACTTATAACTTCTGGACTTTCCGATATATTCCCGTTTCCTGCATTTTTCCGCAAGCTCTGGAATATCCAAAATACCCGTATGGTCGTTGATAGCAAGGTCGATACGCTTCATCACGCCACCGTCTATGAGTGCGTCCATGAGAAAGTCATACCAACTTCTTTGTTGTGCCAGCAGGTAACTTTCAAACTGTCGGCAACCACGCCCCTTTAACTCTAAAAGGACACCTTTTTCTTCGTCAGCCGACGTATAGATAAAGATGTCCCCTAAAGAATAATGCTCCGTATAACTGTAATGTCCGTAATCTTCATGGAGCATATAATTGATATTCAGTTTTAATATATCTTTGATGATGTGCTGTATATCCAGCGTGGGAAAACGAATTTTCACATAATCAAACAGCATGGTAAGCGGTACTTCTGGATTGAACCTTGCCAGTTCCTTATGCAGAGTTTCCAGAAGTTCCTTTGACGGCTTCATTTTTCCACTTTCTATCTTGTTGAAATATTCCCTTGTGATACCAGAAGCCACCGCCAGCCTGCCTTGTGAGATACCGTAAGCAATCCGTTTCTCCCGTAATTCTTTTATCCGTTGTTCTTCATTCAGAACCATACCCCCAATCTGTAAAGTGTGAAGTTTTTTAAGGCGACTTCACAGCCGATTTTTGCTAGAAAACCATGCCAGAAGCCTTATGTTTCCTATGTTTTTTGTCTATTGTCTATTTGCAAACGTACCCCTCTGTTAGATACCGAGGGGTTTTACCTGCTGGCGTGGCTTCGCCACACCAGCAACGGCTAGTCCGTGCCGTCGCCTTTCGCTTCGCACGTCGCCGTCACGTCCTGCCTTGCTTGTGCAAGAGAACCGATAGTCTGCAAAAAATCATGTCCTTTCGGGACTAAAGGCGTATAAAATTCACTTATAACACTTGTTCCCACATCACAATAGCCACGCCCCTTGATACGCTTCTGGAAAAACTGCTTTTTCACATCTGAACCAAACAGCATACCGTAACCTAATTCGCTGATACGCCCAAGTCCCACACGGAAATTGAAGTTATCTCTGATACCGTCCGAGAAATACTTTGCGTCTGGACGCTGGCAGGCAACGATAAGGAAATAACCTGCTTGTCGCCCTAACATAACGATTTTCTTTAACTGGCTAAGTAGGCTCACGCTTTCTTTTGTCCCCAGTATTTCAAAAAATGCCACATATTCATCAAAGATAAGAAAGCAGGGTGGCAGTCCCAGATAGGCGTAGTTTTCGCCCGTCTTATAGTTCGGGTGTCGCTTCATTTCCTCGCTTCGCTGTACCATGCCGTCATAAAAGGAATTAACGCAATCAATCATTTCTTCTTTGGTATGGTAGACATTCGGCATGACTGTTCCCAAGTCTGCAAGGTCGCTGTTCTTAGGGTCTAAAATGTAAAGGATAGCGTCAGTATGCAGTAGGGCTTCAATGAGCGTCAGCAGAAAATAGGTTTTACCGCCACCAGTCCCACCAGCGATAAGGGCGTGAGGGAGTGCGTCATATTCCCAGACAAGATTTTTCATCAGCTTTAGACAGCCGTTTTCTGCCCGTACTTCATCAATGGTAATACGGTTCGCTATCATATCATAAAGCAGAGTATATTCGATATATCCGTCATGCAAGGTCTTGTCGGTCAGCTCACAATACAAACCACTTTCCAATTTATCCTCTAACCGTAAAAGCTGGTCTTGATATTTTCCCAACGTGATTTCACAGCGGATATGGAGCAGTCCCTTTTCCATTTGATAATAAATCTTCGGAAACCAGACGATTTTTTCCCTTGATCTGCTTTGCAGGTCAGTAAAAAAACCGCTGTCTTGTACGGTATCGGCTTCATACCACTTATTTTCCAACACCATTCTTGCCAGCTTTTGACGGTGCAGGAGCTTCTTGAAACTGTCGTAACAGAAGCGGTAATACAGAAAAGCGACCAATACACAAGCACCAGTCGCTATCAGTATGGTTATGAAGTTGTAAGGGGAGAGTGTCAAGCCATTCTCTAACAAGCTGAAATGCTCCCAATCGGTACGCATGAGCTGTTTCATATTCAGTAGCAGGAGAACCGCCACAAATATAAACAGAAGCGTTCCTATGGAAAAATGGTAAACAAGGTGCTTGTCGCTGGCTCTGATACGGTGTCCTTTATTCCAAATCTTACGCATAAATCAATCACTCCTTTCTGGGTACGAAAAAAGCAGTCAATCATAAGACTAACTGCTATAAAAAGTTATTTTCACAAATCAAACACAATGCAAATATTAAGCATTTCATTGTTATACTCGGCTGAAATTGTACCATTCATCTTTTCAACTAATGCTTTTGAAATAGACAATCCCAGTCCAGTTGAATTTCTAGCATTATTAACTGTATAAAATCGGTCAAATAATTTTCCAACTTCTATTTCAGTCAAATTTGAAGCATGGTTTATAAAATGAATTTCTCCATTTTCAAATAATGTAACTTCTAAATCACCATTACTGTACTTGACCACATTATTCAATAAATTTGCAAATATTCTTGATAATGCGGAACGGTCAAGATTACGAACTATCTTTTTCTGTGGAATGATAATCTTAGGAGAAATTTGCTTTTCTTTTAAAATTGTATAAAATGAAGCGATACTTTCCTCTAATACATTGTTAATAGTAATAGGTTCAATTTTTAAATCTTCTTCTGAAGTTAAAATCACAGAATAACGAAATAATTCTTCTGTTAGTTGTTTTAGCATTTCTGTACGATTTTTTATGACAGCAATATATCTATTCACTTTTTCACTTTTTTCTTCTTGTTCAAGTAAATCCAAATAGCCATATATTGCGGTTAGCGGTGTGCGTAAATCGTGAGAAACATTTGTAACAGCATTTTTTAATTCTATATCGCCTTTTTGAAATTTTCTGCGTTCAGCTCGGAGCTTTCGTAGCTGGATATTTATTTCATTTGCTAAATGACACATATATTTATCGTTGCTTGAAATATCAATCAGAGTATTACTATCGGTTATGAGCTTTTCAGCGAATGAACATTCTATTTCTTTTGCAGATTTTCGTAATAAATGTATCTTGATAAGTAACAAGACAATCACTAAAATCAGTCCACTTATGAAAATCCATAACCATAGCATAATTTTTCACTCCTTTACTTTAAATCTTTTTTCTTGAAAATCCAAACACCTGCACCAGTTGTAAGTATAACGATTACTAAGGAATATATAGGCAATCGTGTTAAATTAACAACTTGCATTGTTGAACATTGAATTGCTTGACCGCCTGGATTTACATCATAAATGAATTGCACAATTTCTCGTTTTGTTCCGTCTAAATATTTTGGATTTTCCATTTCTTGAGCTGTGTTTTCTCCATTTTCTCCTATCGAATAAGCTGGAATAGTTTTTGGAGCGTCCAACATTCTATTACACATTGCACCAGCAAACAAAAGCCCAAATGAAAATAGAATACAAGCTACTGCAATAATAGCTTTATTTTGAGAGAGCATTGCTACAAGTGTGAAAAGAGAAGCAAATGTAACTGATAAAACCAAGACAGTTATTCCTATCATTACAATCATTTTCATATCAGCAACAAAAAATCCAAGTAAAGGAATTCCAACGCTGAGATACGGAACAAAAAACACAATACACATTGTAATTGCAATAATAGAACAAGTTACCATATTTGATAAATAAATAGTTTCTCTTTTCTGTCCTACGATAATTTTGTTTCTGATTGTTCCGTCATTATGTTCTGTACCGATAAAAAGACTACAAAATACAGCAAGAATAATTCCTATGAACAATGCACACATGAAAAATCCATTGTCAAGATTATTGATATATCCAGACTGTTTCATATCCCTATATCTCAATAGTGGGCTAGCTATTCCAATCACAAACATAAAAGCTAATGAACCCCTAAAACATTTATTTTTCCTTAATCGAAAGAAATTAGCAGATAATAATTTATTCATGTCTTGCACCCCCTACCAAGCTAACAAAATAACTTTCTAAACTTTCATCATGTTCATGTATCGAAATAACTTCACAATCTTTTTTGGATAATTCTGTCGTTAATTTTGAAATATTAACTTTTTCAAAAATATCCGCTTCTGTATTAGAAGGTATTTTATATTCAATGTTCATAGTGTCTAAAACATAAGCAAGGGTTTTTGTGCTTGATACTTTTAAATGAGTACATTTTCGGCATTTACTTTCCAATTCAATAGAGCTAATCTGTTTTATCATTTTACCATTGTCAATAAAGCCATAGTATGTTGCCAGTTTTGATAGCTCGTCTAATATATGACTAGAAATCAAAACGGTAATTCCATGTTCTTGATTGAGCTTCAAGATCAATTCCCTAATTTCTATAATTCCTTGTGGGTCAAGTCCATTGACTGGCTCATCAAGAACGAGAAAATCTGGCGAACCTGCAAGAGCAACCGCAATACCTAGTCTTTGACGCATACCAAGAGAAAAATTTTTTGTTTTTTTATTTCCCGTATTTTCAAGACCAACTAATTTTAATATTTCGGAAATTCCATCATCAGAGGGAATACCTAATACTTTGTATTGCTCCTTTAAATTTTCATACGCTGTTAAATCAACATAAATTGACGGTGTTTCTACGATTGCTCCCATTCTGCGACGAGATTTTGTAATGTCCTTATCTATGTGCTTTTTGCCATAAAGAACATAGTCGCCAGATGTAGGCTCTTGTAAACCACATATCAACCGTATAAGAGTTGTTTTGCCTGCTCCGTTTTTGCCGATAAGACCATAAATCGAACCTTTAGGCACATTCATTGATAAGCCGTTGAGTGCTTTAAAATGCCCGTAGTTCTTACATAAAGAATTTGTTTTAAGAACATATTCCATGATTTTTACCTCCTGTTTTCTGATATAGTTATTCTATCTTGTAAGAGTAAAGAAAACGGTAAAGAAAACAGTAAAGAAACAGTAAAGATTTATTCTGTTCTCATTTTAAATCCAATTCCCCAAACAGCTTCAATATAATCTTTTCCACTTATATCACGAAGTTTTTTTCTTAAATTACTAATGTGCATTTTTAATGAGCTTTCAGTACAGTCTGGTGTGTCCTCACTAATTTTTTCTAAAAGAAATGACTTTACAATAACTTGCTTCGGATTTTGTATTAACAATTTCAAAATAGCATATTCCGTTCTCGTCAGTTTTACTTTTTTGTCCTCTATGAACACTTCATAAGTAAATGTATCCAATGTAATATCTTCAAATTCTAATGTTCTGTTTAATGAGGGTGTTTTAACTCTAAGTGCAACAGTAATTCTTGCCAATAATTCTTTTGTATCAAAAGGCTTAGTAACATAATCAACTGCACCACCAAGTAAAAGAGATACCTTATCTTCAACATCTACTTTTGCACTCATAACAATAATGGGAATATCTGATATTTGTGGTAATAATTCTTCCCCAGACAATCCCGGTAACATTAAGTCTAGCAAAATCAAATCTGGTTTTGTATCTGCTAAAAATAATAATGCTTCTGTACCAGAGTAAGCATGGGAAACCATATATCTTTCATGTACTAAAACTTCGTCCAACATTTTGTTTATATGAATATCATCATCAACAATTAAGATATGCTTCATTTTCATCACTCCATTATATTTGATATGAAATAATTATACCGTTATGCAGTATGCTCTACAATATAATTTTTACTCGGCAATCCTATTTTTTCTGTTGTCCCTGCGGTGTAGGGTTCTGTGGATTACCTGCGTTCTGATTGCCTTTATTCTTCAACACAATATCCTCTGCCTTTACATACCAGTCCACATCTGCACCTGTATAGGTTTTTCGTGATACCGTATCGGCTACTGGATTGACAAGTTCCACAACTGCATTGTACGGAAATTCCCTTAACGGTACTTCTGGCGGTACGGACACGGGGATAATTCCACCATGCAGACTGCACTTCAAATCATAGATACGCTTTTTAAGCTGGGTACTCGGTGTCCCGTCCTCATTCTGCAAGAACACATCACGCACCGCTGTAAATTTTAATTCTCCAAATGTTTTCTCTTTGTCAATAACAAACCCGTTTGATAATCTCATAAATGCTTCACTCCTTTACTTTTCTTCAACTGCTACAATATCATCAGCAAGCAACACATAATCGGTATGTCCCATATCCCCGATTGCGTAACCTCTGCCGTATAACTTCGGATTGACAAGTTTTACTTTCTGTTCATACTTGAAATGCTTTTCGCCAGCCTGCACGGGAATTTCCACCACAACATTTTCCCCTCTCTGCACATCTGAATAAAGGTTATAGCTTCTTCTTGCGAAAAATCTGCGGTTATCTTTATCTCTCTCAAAAACATGGTCGCTTTCGCCTGCAAATTCAAGAGTTCCAAAAGACTGTGCCATATCTGGCACGACATATTTCATTTCCATAGTGTTTTACCTCGTTTCTTTCTATATTTGATAAGTTTTTTGATTGTGATTTCTTATTCTGGCGGTTAGGGAAGTACCAGCAATCCCACAGATAGTAAAGGGTAAAATAAATGCTTACGCACCCTTGACTATCCGTGTTCTTGCAGGTTGTTGGCAGACAAGCCAGAATAAGCGGAAGTCTGCCGTTTGACAGCTTCGGCGGAGAGCGTGATTTTCCTTTTCTCATACCATTACCGCCTTATGATTTCTTCATTTTACGGCGTTTGTAGAAGAAGATACCTGCCAGTCCAGCACCAGAAGTTAAAAGAAGTACAAGCAGTTCGTAAAGGTTGGTGTTATCGCCCGTTTTGGGACTGTCGCTAGGTCTGCTAGGCTTTTCTGGTGTCTGTGGTGTTTCGGGTTTCTCTGGTTCTTTTGGGACTTCTGGTTTTTCCTTAAAGGTAATCGTCTGTCCCTTATCCTCAATATCCTTATGCTCGGTAACTTTCTTCGGCTCGTCTGGATTGCTTAAATCGTACAATTCTTCAAAAGTTACAAGCTGTTTTCCGTTAAAAGAAGTAGCGTCAAAAGTAAAGGCAACTTCTACTTTCATGTTTTCGCTGTCAGCGGTAAAAGTGTAATCACTTTCCACACGCTTTCCATTGATAAGAAGTTCTGCATTTTCTTTTTTCAACATCTGCCAGCCCTTTAACTGATATTTTGTGCCGACTTCTAAGCCCTCTAAAGTAACCGTATCAATGATTGTAACGTCTTTTCCAGCTTCAAGCTCTTTGTTGCCGTCCTTATCGGTAGCAGTCGTATGAATTTTGATGATACGCTCTGTGATAAGTACCGTCTGCCCGTCGTCCTCAATGTCTTTGTGTTCCGCAACTTTTACGGGTTCGTCTGGATTGCTGAAATTATACAATTCTTCAAAGGTAACAAGGTTCTTGCCACCTAAAGCAGACGCATTGAATGTATAAGTAATTTCCACTTTCATTTCCTCATCATCAGCGATAAAGGTATAGTCGTTTTCTACACGTTTCCCGTCAATGATAAGCTCGGTGTTTTCTTCCTTTAACATCTGCCAGCCTTTGAGCTGATATTTTGTGCCTTTTGTAAGTCCGTCCAATTTGACTGTATCAACGATTGTTACCTCTTTTCCTGCAAGGATAGTCTTTTCGCCGTCCTTGCTGGTCGCTGTGGTATGGATAGAGATTTCTTTTTCGTATTCATCAGTCAGCGTCCCTAAATCAACCACAAGGTTATTTCTTGATACCACGATTTCAAAAGGTGGGATAAGTTCAAAGCCTTTGTTACTGTCACAACGCATTTCTTCAATGATATAGGTATCATAAGGTAATGCACCCTTGCTGTCGTCTGGTTCAGAAATCCCAAACCACACACCGTCCTCGCTGGTCTTGCCTGCGTTTGTATTGTGCTTATGAGAAGCCCAGTCAGCAGAAGTGGAGAATTGCCCGTTATCATCAGTTACCACGACATGATTTTCGCCCGTCGTCTTGCTTGTGATCCTAAAAGGAACATCAGCAAGACGCTTGTGTGTGCCTGCACCGATTTTCACGCCCTCAATATCCCCACGCTTAATCTGATTGTAGATAGAATGGGCTTTGTCGGTTAAGTCCACAATTTTTCCATTTTCTGTGATTGTAAAATCAATCGGTTTTGCACCGTCAGTCAAATATCCGTTTGGAGCTTCACTTTCAACGATACGAAACTTTCCATAAGGTAAAAGGTCGGCAGAAGTAGAAGCGACACCCTCAATATCGGTACGAATTGTCTTTACCACTTCATTTTTTTTGTATAGCTTGCCCTCAACCAATACTGCATTATCTTTTAAGGAAATGATGTCAAAGGCAGTATCTTTCAAAGTGGCACTTCCTTGTGGCTTTGTATCGCCCGTTTCTAAATCTCGTTTCTGAATTTTGACACCGCCACGGATAACCTTGTCAGAAACGGAAAACTGGTTACTTCCAGATAATACGGCAAGGTCGCCGTCCTCGGTAATCTGTGTTACATATAAGCCCTTAATCTGTTCGGACTTATCGCCAGCCTGCATATATGCACCGTCAAGTAAGTAGCCATTTGGAGCTTTCGTTTCTTCAACGGTTAGTGTTCCAAGTGGAAAAACGGCTTTACCGTCTTGCATATAGAAGCTGTCGCCAGACACCTTGTATGCGTCCGCTAATTTTGTGATGTAGTGGGTTGTCCCGTCGCTGTCTGTTTCAGCGATTGTCTTTGTAACCCATGTACGAGTAGCTTCGGCAGGGAGATTGTCTTTAGTATAGAAGCCTGCATAATACTTCCATGTAAATTCCGCACCTGCTAGAGAAGCGTTTCCTTGCGGATTGTCTTTCTGTGTTTCCATGTCAATCTTGAAAAGCTCAATCAAAGTGTCCGTTACTTTTGGCGTATCAGATACGTTCAATGTCGCTGTCTTTCCAGCTTCAATCTTTAAGGAATATACAGTTTTATCTACTTTATATCCTGCTGGTGCGGATAATTCCTTGATATAGACTGTGCCTGCTTTTACCTCTACAACATCTGTATTTCCGTTTTCATCAGTCGTAAGGGTGGCAAGCTGTTTCGTGCAGTCCTTATCAGAAAAGACACCGTAGATTGCACCAGCGACAGAGTAATTCCCGTTACCGTTTGTAATGCTGGTATTACTGGAAGTCTTTTGTAGTTTCGCATTTCCGACATTCAGTTTCGCCCAGAATTGTCCTAATTCCTGCCCCTCGCCAGAGTAGATATAACCGCCACATTCATAGCGTCCTTTATTCTCTTTGACAAAGGCTTTTGCACCAGAGAAAACTTCGTCCTGTGTTGCCTTTGGAATTTCATCATAAGAAGCTCGCACGTTATCACATTGCCAGCCAAGATGTACGCTCAATCTCTGCCAGACAACACATTGTTCCAACAGATAGACTTGCTTGTAATTCAGTTCCTTGTGAGCTTCGCCATACTGTTTGACATACTCTAAGGATAACGCCACATCTGAAATCTGGTCGGCACTCATGCGTGAGCTTGCGTCAGCTCTGGTCTTGTAACCATTTTTGAAATCTGTATTGATGTCAATACAATAGGCAGTTTCGCCCTCAACTTTCATCATGCCCTCATTGAATGTAGAACCGATAGAACCGTCATTCATTACTTTTTCAATGATACCGACACGCTCTGCACTTTCCGTCCAGTATTGCTTACTTTCTGCATGAACGGGTGTACTCGGTAAAGCAGTAACGACAGTTGCAAGAGCTAAGAAGCCCGTACACAATCGCTTTAATATCTTTTTCATAAGTCTAATGCTCCTTTCGTTTTGAGTAATAAAATAGCCGTCCAATAAGAACGGCTGGAAATAGAAAAGGAACGTCATGTTAGGCGTTCCATAGTCTATGAAATATTAAATTTTTCTTGTTTCAATACTGATGTGCTGTACCATATCTTTGCATATCTAAGAAAACTAGCGTATCAAGGCTCATTCGTTAGTAGTAAATAAGTAGTAAATTGATGTGTTTGTTTCCTTGAAAATGCTGATAGATACTGTGTTTTAGCGGATAATCAGATTTTTATTGTGTTTTTTGTATAAAAACACAAAAACATTCCTTAAATTCATTGACGTCTTTATCAATATATGCTAATCTGACAACAGTGCAATTCATAGAATACTTTTATAAATTGCACGATTTAATAATTTTTATGGAGGTATAATCATGAAAGGTACTGTAAAATGGTTTAACAACCAAAAAGGCTACGGTTTCATTTCTGACGCTGAGGGTCATGATGTATTTGTTCATTATTCAGGACTGAATATGGAAGGATTCAAGACACTTGAAGAAGGTCAGGAAGTGGAATACGAAGTTACAGAAGGTGCTAAGGGCCCACAGGCTGTTAACGTAACACCACTCTAATCGCAACAATCTAAGTTTTTAATGTACCTTTTATATATTAAAATATATCTATTTCGGATTTAAATATTTAAAAGTAATACATGACTTAATGAGAGAGGATTATGAGAAAAAGCCAGATAACTGCAGTTATCTGGCTTTTATCATATCTGCCAAACCGGTCATCTGAAGATACACAGATGACCGGTTCTTCTGTATTATTCAGTATTATTTCTGTGGTCTTGAAACATTCAGCTGAAGATCAATTCCAAATGGATTAACCACAACTCCCGTAACTTCCGAGCCCATTGCTTCCGGAATTCTGGCTGCTTCGACAACTCCCATTGTATACTTCATATCTCTGTTCTCATTCTGGAATTTCAGGAATTCCTGAACGTCTGTAAAGATCGGCATCAGTACCTGTCCGTCATCTTTATTCAAAATCGGCATTTTTTTATCTTCACTGATTGCCGTGATATATCTGCCCCTCTGATAATGTGCCATCAGTTCTTCCTGCAGTTCCTTTGTTTCATCCGTGAGTTTTAATTCTTTCTGGCTTCTTACCTTCTGCATAAAATACATTGCAGTAATCTGAAGTTCCGGATTCTCAATCGGTTCTTCGCCCGGCTTCTGTTCCGGTCTTCTAACCAGTTCCCCTAACTGAATCGCAATCTCTTCTTCTGTTCCTTTACCGATTACCATACAGTTCACCCCGATTGGGAATAAACTGCTATAGAAAGGAAGCAGGTATTTTTTTTCAATATTAAAAATTTTTAACGGATTATTCGCCTTCAGGAATTCCTGTCCTCCGCGCATTGCATCTTCTTCTGAAAAGAATATAAACACTTCATCATCATACGTCTCCGGATCACATACCACGAAAGGCATTCTTGTACAATCAGACATCAATACATAGATGGCATCCGATTCCCGTAACTTTTTTAAAACGCTGCTTTTGTCTACACTCATACTGTTCCTCTTTCACTTCTATTGATTAGCACGATATGCCTCGTCCGCGCTATACACGTCGAAACCACTACCTTTAAGAATATCGATCACCCTTCCAGGATCATCACTCTTTAATACAGCTGCTGCATCTGCTCCATTTGCAAATGCATACATATATTCAATATTCACTTCTCCATCTACAATCTGATGCATTGCTTTATTCAATGAACCGGTTGCATGTGGTACACGAAGTGCTACAACATCTGTCAGCATTGCTGTAATTCCAGCTTCTTTTAATGCTGCACGTCCTTTGTGCGGGTCAGAGACGATCAGACGAAGCATTCCATAATCTGATGTATCCGCAAGACTCAGTGCAACAATATTCACACCTTTTTTTGCCAGTACATCCAATACTTCTTCCAGACGTCCTTCTCTGTTTTCCAAAAAAACTGATAACTGTTGTACAGTATTACTTACGCCCATGTTATTCCCTCCTGTTTATAAACCTCTGTTATCAATGACACGTTTTGCCTTGCCTTCGCTTCTTTCGATTGTCTTAGGCTCTACAAGTTTTACTCTTACTGCAACACCAAGTGCCTGTTTCAGTACTGCAGCCACTTTGTTCTTCAGTTCATCCAGCTTACGGATCTCATCTGAAAAATATTTTTCATCTACTTCTACCATTACAGTCAGTACATCCAGGTTATTTTCACGATCTACGATCATCATATAATGTGGTGCAACACCGCCTCCGATAGAAAGCAGGGCTGTCTCTACCTGTGTCGGGAATACGTTGACTCCGCGGATAACCTTCATATCATCTGTACGGCCTTTGAACTTGGAAATTCTAGGAAGCGTTCTTCCACACTCACACGTAGAATGATCAATACTTGTAAGATCCTTTGTTCTGTAACGAAGTAACGGCATACCTTCTTTTACAAGTGTGGTAAATACAAGTTCTCCTGTCTCCCCGTCTGCACATGGTGTATGATCTGCCGGATTCAATACTTCCGGATAGAAATAATCTTCATATATATGCATTCCTTTATGATGGATACATTCCAGTGCAACACCCGGACCTGTAATCTCACACAATCCATAGATATCAAAACAGTTAACATTTAACAGTTCTTCAATCTTCAGACGCATCTCTTCTGTCCATGGCTCTGCGCCATTGATTCCTACTTTTAACCGAAGCTTATCTACGATGCCTGCCTCGTTGGCAGCTTCTGCCAGATATAAAGCATAAGATGGAGTACATGCAAATGCAGTCGCACCAAAATCTTCCATACACATCAACTGTCTTTTTGTATTACCTGCTGACATCGGAATAGCCATTGCTCCAAGCTTTCTTGCTCCGAAATCCAGTCCCATTCCTCCTGTAAACAAGCCATATCCATAGCAGATATGCAGACGATCCTCTGCAGTAAGTCCTGCCATCGTAAGTCCTCTTGCCACACATTCTCCCCATACATCTACATCTTTCTGTGTATAAGAAGCAAGAGTCAGCTTACCGGTTGTTCCTGATGTTCCCTGCACTCTGACGATCTTTTCCTGTGGAACAGCCAGAAGTCCGAATGGATAATTCGCTCTTAAATCTTCTTTTGTCGTAAATGGAAGTTTACCGATATCTTCAATCCCCTTGATATCTCCCGGTTCGATTCCTATATCATCCATTTTCTTGCGATAAAATTCTACGTGATCATATACATTCTTAACCTGTTTTACCAGACGTTCACTCTGAAGTGCAGTCATCTCATCCCTGCTCATGCATTCAATCTTAGGATCTCTGATCTGTTCTTTCCAGTCCTTTAATGCTACCTTTGCCATAACCTCTTATGTACCTCCTTATAAATAATAACCAACATCAAATGCCTTTTTATTTATCTCAATAGTTTTCGGAGGAACTGTCTTTTCAATCACCTCATACCATTGTTCTTTTGTAAAGTCCATGTGCTGTGCTGCAACTCCAAGCACAATCAGATTGAATACTCTGGAATTACCGATTTTTTTTGCTTCTTCTGTTGCATTTACTGTATATACTTTGTGATCTTTCCCCAGTGTTTCAATAATGTCTTCCGGGTATTCTGCTGCCCCGATCACAACCGGCATCGGATCAATTCTCCAGTCATTGATGATCAATGCTCCGTCTTTTTTCAGGAAATGTGCATATCTCAGTGCTTCCAGACGTTCAAATGCGATAATCACATCTGCCTGCCCTTCTTCTACGATTGGTTCTGCCACCTGGTCTCCGTACCTTACAAATGTTACAACGCTTCCTCCACGCTGAGCCATTCCATGTACTTCGGAAAGTTTTACGTCATATCCGCCGGTAATGGCAAGTCCTCCTAAGATTCTGCTGGTAAGCAGTGTTCCCTGTCCGCCGACTCCGACAATCATAATATTCTTTGTTGCCATTATCTGTCACCTTCCTTTACTAACTCAATCGCATCGAATTTACACAGGCTTGCACAAAGTCCGCATCCAGTACACATCGTATCATCGATGGACACTGTTCCGTCAGCATTTTTTGTCATTGCAGGACATCCAGGTTTCATGCACATACCACACTTCTTACATTTATCTGTATGCGTCTGATATAACGGTTTCTTTGATTTGTCCAGAAGTACACATGGTGTCTTCGTAATGATCACGGATACTTCATCTTTGGCAATCTCTTCTTTTACAGCCTTTTCCACAGCCTGAATATCTCTTGCATTGACTTCTACCACATTCTTAACACCTATTGCACGACATAATGCCGGAATATCAATTGCATATGTCGGATCTCCCTGCAGTGTCTTTCCTGTTGCCGCATGATCCTGATGTCCGGTCATACCGGTTGTAGAGTTATCCAAGATGATGACGGTTCCTGTTGCTTTGTTATACATCATATTCATCAGAGAATTGACACCCGTATGTAAGAATGTAGAATCGCCAATCACAGCAACCCAGTTCTTAATATATTCTTTTCCTTTTGCCTTTTCCATACCATGAAGGCTTGAAATACTTGCTCCCATACAGATGGTTGTATCCACAACACTAAGTGGTGCTACTGCGCCCAGTGTATAACAGCCAATGTCACCTGCCGCATGAATCTTTAACTTGTTCAGTACATAGTACACACCTCTGTGTGGACATCCCGGACATAAGATTGGTGGTCTTCCCGGTGCCTGCGCAGGCTTACTGATATCAAGTTCTTCTTTCAGAATTGCCTCACGGAGCATATTGGCACTGTATTCCCCCTGTACCGTGAAGATTTCTTTTCCGATCGCTTTGATGCCCCAGGATTTAACCTGTGTCTCAATCACCGGGTCCAGTTCTTCTACAACATATAAGGTATCTACTTTTGAAGCAAATTCTTCGATCAGCTTTCTTGGAAGCGGATTTACCATACCAAGTTTTAATACAGATGCTTCCGGAAGTGCTTCCTTTACATACTGGTATGGAATACCGCTGGTGATTACACCGATCTTTGTGTCATTCATCTCTACTTTGTTGATTGGAAGTGTATTAGCAGCTTCCGCAAGTTCGAGATTGCGCTTTTCAATCTCTACGTGGCGGAGTTTTGCATTTCCCGGCATCATAACATTCTTGCGGATATTCTTCTCATATGGTTTATCTTCTATTTCTTTGCGTTCGTTTAATTCTACAAGTCCCTGGGAATGTGCCAGTCTTGTTGTTGTACGGTAAACAAACGGACGGTCAAATTTCTCACTCAGATCAAATGCTACTTTGATAAATTCTTTTGCTTCTGAACTGTCTGAAGGCTCGATAACAGGGAGCTGTGCCGCACGTGCTACCATTCTTGTATCCTGCTCATTCTGAGAACTGTAAAGTCCCGGATCATCCGCAACAACAATGACAAGTCCTCCGTTTACACCCATATAAGAAACTGTATATGTAGGGTCTGCTGCCACATTAAATCCAACGTGCTTCATACAGGACATCGCACGTACCCCCGCTACAGATGCACCGATCGCTACTTCTGTCGCAACTTTTTCATTCGGTGACCACTCGCAGTATAAACTGTCTTTATATTTGACCAGGTTCTCACTGATCTCTGTACTAGGCGTACCTGGATATGCTGCCGAAACCTTTACTCCGGCCTCATATGCACCTCTGGCAATCGCCTCGTTTCCAAGCATAATTACTTTTTCTGACATACTTCTTTTCCATCCTTTCGTGTAAGCGGCATTCCATTTACGCCACCTTGTAATAGTATAACACAATACTTTCGCGAGTTAAAGCATTAATTTGGCAGAAACATGGTTTTTTATATATGTTTCTTGCAGCTATACTCATTCAGGTCTATACGAATGATTGCTACCGCTTTTTCAAGATTTGGATTTTTCTGGAATTCATCAAATGTTCTGCCGGTCTGGTGCTTCATGATAACATTCAGGGCCTTTAGCTTTTCTCTTGGATTATCGATAATACTTGCAGCTCCTTTTCCGATGATACTTGCATAGTAATAACTGTACTGACATGCGGTATCTCCTTCCACCAGTTCATGTCTGTAATCAATTTCAACTCCGACATTTGCATTTTTTCTGATCAGATCGATCTTTTTTCCTTCTCTTGCACCATGGATATAAAGGATCACTTTTCCTTCTTCCCTTACGTATCCATAGTTCACCGGCACAATATACGGCCCGTTCTCATCCATGATCCCGATTCTGCACACCTTGCATTCATCAAAAATCTGTTGGATTTCTTCCATCTCTGTTACTTCTCTGTCTTTTCTTCTCATCTGCATACCCTCATTTCTGATTTATCCTTTTCCGATTCCTGTCATCATCCGACTTATTCCTTGAAGATAAATACCGGCATCGGCGGACAGTTCTTCCGGTTATAGTATTCATTGACGATCACGGTATACTCTTTTCCCGGAAGTGCTTTCACATATTCCAGGATTTTTTCTTTCTCTTCAAACCCGGTATCTCCGCCGCTGTAAATGCACAGGCTCATCATACCACCGTGTTTCAATATGCCAAGGCCTTTTCCGATTGCCTCAATACTGGTCCTGTATGTGGTTGCAAGATTATGATCGCCTCCCGGAAGATATCCGAAATTAAAGCAGATCACGTCTGCACTCTCTTTTCCGGCATACCGGTCCATATGTTCATGACCATCCAGAATTAATTCTGCCTGCATTTCTTTTCCATGCGTTTTCAGTAATTCTTTCGTCACATCCAGAGCTTCCTGTTGAATATCAAATGCAAGTACCTTTCCTTTTTCTCCGGCAAGCTCACACAGGAACAGGGTATCATTCCCCTTTCCCATGGTCGCATCGATATAATATCCGCCTTCTTCTGCCTGCGAGCGGATGATCTCGTGACACCAGTATGTGATCTGTGACTGTTTCATTCTTCCCATCTGTTATCTTTCTCCTGCTTTTTTGCTATCTGGCACTCTAAAAATCAAACAATGACAGCTGGTTCGATGCCGGAAGATCTGCAAGGATCCCAAGCTCTACCATCGTGTCAATAACGGTCTTACTTGCTTTTGTTCTCTGTCTGAAGTCATCCAGTGACAGATAAGTTCCGTCTTTAGATGCTTCTGCAACTGCCTCGGCAGCTTTTTCTCCCATACCGTCGATACTCGAAAGTGGCGGCATCAGCTTGCCGTTTACGATCAGGAACTTTGTCGCCTGTGCTTTGTAGATATCAAGCGGCTCAAATTCGAATCCTCTTGCATACATCTCCTGCACAATCTTCATATCCTTCATCGTATCCTGTTCTTTTTTACTGAGTGTCGCAGAACGGCGGTTGTAATCATCAATATAGTACTGAAGCTTTTCCTTCCCCTGGCACATGATCTCGTAAGAAAATGCATCTGCACGGATTCCAAAATACGCCCCATAATATGCCAGTGGATAGTTGATCTTACAGTATGCAATACGGTATGCCATCATAACGTATGCTGCCGCATGCGCTTTCGGGAACATGTATTTGATCTGTTCACAGGACCAGACATACCAGTCGGGTACATTGTGTTCTGCCATGTCTTTTTTGAACTCCGGCCATTCTTTACATTTTCCTTTTGCAACGGTTCCCTTACGGACACGCTCCATAATGGTAAATGATTCCTCACTGTCCATCCCCTTGTTGATCAGATAGGTCATGATATCATCACGGGTACAGATTGCCGTGGAAATGGTTGCCTTTCCGCTCCGGATCAGTTCCTGTGCATTATTCAGCCACACGTCCGTTCCATGTGACAGACCGGAGATACGGATCAGATCCGAAATTGTATTCGGCTTTGTATCCACTACCATCTGGATAACGAAATCAGTTCCAAATTCCGGGATCCCAAGGCATCCGACCGGACATCCGCCGATATCATCCGGCTTGATACCAAGTGCCGATGTATCATGAAACAAAGAAATTACCCCCGGATCATCCAGTGGGATCTTCGTAGCATCAAAACGGTTATCCGTCTCATTGTATTCGTTGTCCATCGCCGGGGAACTGATATATTCCTCCAGTGTCTTGATCATAGTCGGATCATCATGTCCGAGAATATCAAGCTTTAACAGGTTGTGGTCTATCGAATGGTAATCGAAATGTGTGGTGACGATATCCGTCGTCATATCATTCGCCGGATGCTGTACCGGTGTAAAAGAGTTGATCTCTTCGCCAAGCGGAAGTACAATGATTCCTCCCGGATGCTGTCCGGTACTTCGGCGGATTCCCGTACACCCCTGTACGATACGGTCAATCTCACATTTTCTTTTACCCTGTCCATGTTCTTCGTAATAATTCTTTACATAACCGAATGCGGTCTTGTCCGCCAGTGTACCTACCGTTCCGGCACGGAATGTCTGACCCGCACCAAAGATAACCTCTGTATACTTATGCGCATTACTCTGATAATCTCCCGAGAAGTTCAGGTCAATATCCGGCTCTTTATTTCCCTTGAATCCAAGGAAAGTCTCGAACGGAATATCAAATCCATCTTTTATAAGCTTCTCTCCACATACCGGACATACACGGTCCGGCATATCCCATCCGCAGCCTCCGGCAAATTTTCTGACTTCTTCCGAATCAAAATCACTGTAATGACATTTCTTACAGTAATAGTGCGGACTTAATGGGTTAACCTCTGTGATTCCCGCCATGGTCGCTACAAAAGAAGATCCTACGGAACCACGTGAACCTACCAGATATCCGTCTTCCACTGATTTCCATACCAGTTTCTGTGCAATAATATACATAACGGCAAAACCATTGGATATGATTGAATTCAGTTCTCGCTCCAGACGCTCGGTAACAATCTCCGGAAGATTCTCTCCGTACATGGAATGTGCTTTATTATAACAGATATCACGGAGCATCTTGTCCGAATCCGGGATAACCGGCGGACACTTGTCCGGACGCACCGGCGTGATCTTTTCGACCATCTCCGCGATCTTCACCGGATTCTCGATGACAATCTCTCTTGCCTTTGCAGACCCCAGATATTCGAATTCTTCCAGCATCTCATCCGTGGTCCTCAGATACAGCGGCGGCTGATTGTCCGCATCACCAAAGCCCTTTCCTGCCATGATGATTCTTCTGTATACCTCATCTTCCGGATTCATGAAATGCACGTCACAAGTTCCGACAACCGGCTTATTGAACCGTTCACCAAGTGCGACGATCTTCCTGTTGATTTCTTTTAAGTCTTCCTCTTTCTGTACCTTCGTGATCTTCGGGCTTTCAATCATAAACTGGTTGTTTCCAAGCGGCTGAATCTCCAGATAATCATAAAAGTTGGCGATCTTTGCAATGCGTTCTTCTGATTTGTCATTCAGTATTGCCTGATAAAGTTCTCCTGCCTCACAGGCACTTCCCACCAGAAGTCCTTCTCTGTATTTCGACAGTTCACTCTTTGGAATTCTCGGTCTTCTCGCATAATATTTCAGATGTGACATCGAGATCAGCGTATACAGATTCACGCGTCCCACTTCATTCAGTGCCAGAATGATCACATGGTATGATGGAAGCTTGCGGACAGCATCCGCATTATTTTCGCCGAACTGATTCAGTTTTGCCAGGTCATAAATCCCCCTGTCTTTTAACATTTCTACAAATTTCACAAATATCTCTGCTGTTGCCCCGGCATCATCAACAGCCCTGTGATGATTTTCCAGCGAAATATGCAGTGCATTCGCCACTACATTCAGCTTGTACTTTGAAAGTGTCGGCAGAAGAATACGCGCCATCGCCACGGTGTCCACCGATGTGAAATCCGGCTGGATATCCTGATATCTGCAATTTTGTTCAATAAAGCTTACATCAAAGGATGCATTGTGTGCGACCAGTGCCGCATCACCGATAAATTCCAGGAATTGTGGAAGAACTGTCTCGATATCCGGTGCTCCTATAACCATCTGATCTGTAATACTGGTAAGCTGTGTGATCTGAAATGGAATCGGTACTTTCGGATTAACGAATGTGCTGAACTTATCAGTAATCTCTCCATGTTCTACCTTCACCGCACCAATCTCAATAATCTTATCCTTAATTGGACTGAACCCTGTCGTCTCAAGGTCAAATACTACATAAGTATCATCCAGTGGCTGTCCCTTTTCATTCACTGCCACATCAGTCAGGTCGTCCACCAGGTAGCCTTCCACACCGTAAATCACTTTAAACGGATCATCCTTATCCAGCGACTCAATATAATGGTTCGCATCTGTAAACGCCTGAACGACACCGTGATCTGTAATCGCCATCGCCGGATGCCCCCAGTCATGCGCCTGTTTCAGCAATGTTGTTACATCAGTTACCGCATCCATATCGCTCATCTTTGTATGGCAGTGAAGCTCCACACGCTTTTCCGGTGCCGTATCCACTCTGGATTCTGTAAAATCACTGATCTTTTTGATTCCGACTACCGACTGGATATTCAGTTCCGAATCAAAACGGTCAACCGTTGTCACACCTTTTAATTTCAGAAATGCGCCATTCTTAATATCCCCCAGGATATCTGCCAGCTGATCATTCCGCACAAACATTTTCACCATAATAGAATCCGTAAAATCCGTAACTGCAAACATAATGATCGTCTTCTCGTTACGTATCTCTCTGGTCTCCATGCTGATGACTTTTCCGCGGATGGTAATCTCTCCCATCTCTCCCAGGACATTCTTAAGTTCTATCGTCTCATCGTCAAAATCACGTCCGTAGATAAGGTTTGGATCATCGGTAGCTTTACGTACAAAGGAATATCCACCTTTTCCGAATGAGCCGCCCTTCTTAAATCCACCTGAACTTCTTCCGCCACTTTTGGTATTGTTCCCGCTTTCTCCTGCTGAGTTGCTTTTTGCTTTGGTCTTTTCGTCTTTCTTCTCTTCTTTTTGTTCCAGTTCCTGTGCTTTCTTTGCTTTTACGGCCTGCGACTGTTCTCTGATTGCTTCGATTTCCTGCTCTAATTTCGCCTCGTTGTATTTCAGCTTGCTGTCTTTTGCTTTTTCATAAAGAACACGGATCTCCACAGGCCTGTGAAACCGTTCTTCAAACACATCTGAAAGATATGTAGATAGCGAATCCTTTTTTCCCTGTGCAACAATGGTATCAGTCAGTGTCAGACAGAGGATATTTCCGTTTTCAAATTCATAACTTGCATTCTGCAGCATATTCCGCTCTACTACGCTTCTTTGATCCAGTTCCATCAGGAAGCTGTCATAATATTCATTCATCAGATTTTCCGGTGTATACTGTTCTGAAAGATCATACTGCTCTTTTACCGACACCTGGATATGACTTCTGGCAAACAGCTGCTGTTTTAGCAGGCGTTCTACTTCGTAAATATGTTTTTTCTGGATCAGATGTCTGCTGTAAAGGCTGACACGGATAAAATCCCTTGTTGAATTGGTAGAAACTTTCGTCACTTCCACACCCTGAAACATCATCTGTATATCATCTTTTACTTTTAATGTCGGAAATACCTCAAAAAACGGTTTACTCATTCCAGTGTAACAACTCCTGTCTTAACGTTTCCAATAATTCTTCTTCTTTTACTTTTTTGACAATTTCACCTTTCTTGATTAAAAGACCTTCTCCGCATCCTCCGGCAATTCCGATATCTGCTTCTTTTGCTTCTCCAGGTCCGTTTACCACACATCCCATAACAGCAACTTTTATATCCAGTGGAATATCCGCCACCATATCCTGCACCTGATTTGCGAGTCCGATCAGATCAATCTTGGTTCTTCCACAGGTCGGGCAGGATACTACTTCTATTCCACCCTTTCTAAGTCCCAGTGTCTTTAAGATCAGCTTGGCCGATTTGATCTCTTCTACCGGGTCTCCGGTAAGAGATACACGAATCGTATCTCCAATCCCCTGACTTAAGATCAGTCCGAGTCCGATCGATGATTTTATATTTCCTGCAAGTAATGTTCCTGACTCTGTAATACCGACATGCAGCGGGTATGGACATTGCGGTGCAAGCAATTCATGCGCTTTTACACACATCATCACATCTGAAGATTTGATACTTACTACAAGATTATCATATCCCATATTTTCGATCAGATGCACTTTATCCAGTGCACTTTCTACCAGTCCTTCTGCTGTCACTCCATGGTATTTCTCTACCAGATGTTTTTCAAGCGATCCACTGTTCACTCCGACACGTATCGGTATATGATATTCTTTTGCTTTTTCTACCACTGCTCTGACTCTTTTTTCATCTCCGATATTTCCCGGATTGATACGGATCTTATCCGCTCCGTTTTCGATTGCTGCAATTGCCAGACGATAATCAAAATGTATATCCGCCACCAGTGGAATATGGATCTGCTTTTTAATCTTGCTGATACTTTCTGCCGCTTCCATCGTTGGCACTGCCACACGAATGATATCACATCCTGCTTTTTCAAGTCTTAAAATCTGTGCCACACATGCTTCTACATCTTCCGTCTTTGTATTTGTCATAGACTGGATCGCAATTTTTTCTCCACCACCGATGCATACATCCCCAATTTGTACTTTTCTGGTTTTATTCCTGTAGTTATCCATTTATTTTCCTCCTTTTTCCATATCCATGCAGAGAACTTGCCACTGGCAACTTCTCTTGCATACTTTGGTATCTACATAATCTGCCACTGGCAGCTTCTATTTCATACTTTGGTATGTATAACAAACACCCCTCTATACACTGCATAGAGGGGCCCTCATCTATTTTTTATTGAACATCATCTGCTCACCATATTCACGTTCTGTCAATGTCATTGTTCCGCCATCAATACTGTATTCAAATGTCGTTCCTATCGACTGCACTGCATTCTTTAACGTCTCTTCTGTATACTGACCATTTGATTTTTCTGCAATTTCCTGAATCTTATTATCATCCTCCTGAATGGATATCGTCTTGGATTCCTTACTGAGCGTATATGTCATCGGGACTTGCGTTTCTTCTCCATCCCCGGATGCCGGAAGTATAACTGTCATCTGTCCGTTCCGACCGATCTTAAGATCCATATTACCGTCTTCATCTGTCCATGATCCCTCCAGTGGGTTTCCTGTAAACATCTTCATTAAAAGAAAGATTGCTATAATTACGATCAGGACAGATGTAACAGCCGTAACGACTGTCCATATCTTACTTCTTTTTGCCTCATCATTGTTTGCTATCATCTATCCATTTCCTTTCTTTAATAATTCTATTTTTTAGTATTACCATCATATTAAATTATATGTGGTTTTTACTTTCATGTCAACGACGGGGTGATCGTTTGTTTCTTCTTTCATTACTCATCAATCTCTACTAACAGATAAAATCCTCTGTCTGTCTGTTCGATTTTCTGTATTTTTCCCTTTCTTGACTTTATTCTCTGTCTTGTACGATAAATTCCTGACATCGCAATGGATGGCTCTACAAGATAAGTGTACTGACCTGTCACAGCACTTCTTTCACTGATCTCAACTTCCTGTCCTTCCGTTACCAGTCCTTCTCTTTCCATTTTAAAACGTTCTACTCTCACTTTATCTGCTCCCTTCTCTTAATATTCACTTCAATCTGTTTGTTCTCCACTTATGCACTTTCGCCTCTTTTTGTTCCATTTCGGCACATCTGCGACACATTTCGTTGAGAATCGACACTTTCCGTGTTCCGAAGTGCAACCCTTGGTAAAATATACCAATCAATTTAGGAGGTATCCGACATGCCATTTTCTGAAAAACTAAAAAAATTACGTGAAGAAAATCATTATACCCAGAAATATGTTGCAAAACATCTCAATGTTGCACGTTCTACCATTGCCGGGTATGAAACAAAGAATCGTCAGCCTTCTCACGAAAAACTGACGATTCTTGCTGAGCTTTTTCATGTTTCAGTTGATTATCTGCTGGACGATGATATCAGTGAAATCACACTTTCCGATAAATCAACGGCTCAAAAATCAGAGCACTATCTTCTCACCCATTTTCACCGCTTATCTAATTCTTCTAAAAAAGAATTGTTAAACTTTCTTCAATACCTGGAACAGCGGGATGAATCCACACGCAGCAAATCAGCTCTTTAATCCTGCATTATTTCACAAAACGGTGATAAATATAATCATTTGCTTCTTTTTCCTGACTGTCATCCAGAGGCATTAACTGAACTTCCCCGTACTTTCTTTCGAGCGCTTTCTGGATCAGATAGTCACTCACCTGTGGATTCTTTGGAAGCAACGGACCATGCAGATAAGTACCGATTACATTTTTGTAAACTACACCTTCATAGCCGCTTTTCCCGTCATTTCCCGCTCCGTATAATACTTTTCCAAATGGTTTATTTCCATTGAGGTATGTTCTTCCCCCATGATTTTCAAATCCAACCACCGGCATATCTACAAGATCACTGTCCAGTACAATATTATCTATGAGACGTCCCTCTTCCTGTTCCGTATAAATGTCAACCAGATTCAGTCCCTCGATCATTCCGGCATCTGTCTTATAATATTTTCCAAGAAGCTGATATCCTCCGCATACTGCAATAACAACTCCTCCGTCTTCCACATAATCCTTGAATTCACTTTGAATCTCAAGAAGACTTTTACATACGATTGCCTGTTCACGGTCTGAACCTCCGCCTAACAGTACAATATCCAATTTTGAAAAATCAATCTGATCCCCTGTATTAAACTCTATCGTCTCTGCTTCAATTCCACGCCAGATACATCGTTTCATCAGACATGCGATATTCCCTCTGTCGCCGTACAGATTCAAAAGATCTGGATACAGATGCCCTATCGTAATTTTCATATCTTTTGTATCCATTATCTTTCTTCCTCCATCTTTTTCAATACATTTCTGGTACTGAACAGAGCCGTATAATTCACCAGTACATACAGGTTGCCACAGCCATCTTCAACCCTTTCCCGGATTGCCTTTTCAACATCTGCTTCCAGCATAGATGGGATGTCCACATACTTCATACGAAGTCTCATATCCTGACAACGGATACCGCTTACTGTAATCGAATTCACATTAGCACCCTTAAATCTGTCAAAGTCCACATCCCAAAGCCACGAAACATCCGTTCCATCCTGTGCATTGTCATTGATCACAATGATCACATCCTTCATGGAATCATCCTGCATAACCGCTGAGATATTCTGATTGAATCCTGCCGGATTCTTCGCAAGATTCAGCACGATCTTTGTGCCTTTTACCTCAAACTGCTCCATACGTCCGTTTTCCGGGTTGAAATCTGTAAGCATATCCTGAAAATGCTCCAGCCCAAGCCCTTCGGTTCTTCCAGCCGCGTAGGCTGCCAGAATATTATATACATTATAGAAGCCTTTATAATTGGCCTCCAGGCGTCTGCCATCTACCGTAAACGCAAGATGGTCGCTGACTGCCACATCCGATGCATCATATTCAATTGCCGGACGCTTAAAATCACAGCCTGTACATGCATAATCGCCAAGCTGGCTGTAGTGATAGAAATTATATTTTAACGGTGCTCCGCATTTCTTACAGAAACGTCCCTCTCTAATCTCATGGGAATCCTTATCATCCACTACCTTTTCACTAATTCCGTAAGTTACATACGGATTACCGCTTTCCATTGCAAGGTAAGCAGACAATGCATCATCCCCGTTCACGATCACCTTCATCTTTGGTGCACTCTGCATCACTTCTTTTAAGATATTCATTGTAATGTCGATCTCACCGTAACGGTCAAGCTGGTCACGGAACAGATTCGTCAGTACCATATAATCCGGCTTAAAGTGTGGAAATACCCTTCTTGTCGAAGCTTCATCAATCTCGATACATGCATAATCCGCATCCAGATTACCACTTAAACCCGCACCTAATACAAAGGCTGCCACAACACCATTCAACATGTTGGAACCGGTATGGTTACAGATTACTTTATAACCTTCCTTCTCGATTGCTGCACAGAGCATATTGTTGGTTGTCGTCTTTCCATTGGTTCCACATACAATAAAAATGTCTTTTCTGACTTGTCCCGCAAGATCATGCAGGATGCTTGGATCAATCTTCAGTGCAATCTTTCCCGCCCAGGTCACGCCCTGGCGGTGAAAGATATGTACACTTGCTTTTTCACTTATCTTCGCTGCCCATACGGCCAGCATTCTGCGTACTCCCATAATTACCTATTTCCCGATCAGTTCTTTGATATTTTCCGGTTCCGGCATCGAACGGATCGCACCTTTTTTCATTGTGATCAGTGCTGCACCTGCATTCGCATATGTCAGAATCTCTTTTAATTTTGCCTCATCCAGATTATCCAGACCGTACTTTAATACACCGTTGATCGAACATCCGCAGAATGTATCTCCTGCTCCTGTTGTCTCAATTGCTTTCACAGTAAATCCCGGCTGCTCTACACGAAAGTTTTTATAGTAGGCTCTGCTTCCTTCTTTTCCCATCGTCAGGAAGATAAGAGGAATCTGATACTTTTCCTGAAGATACTTAATTCCTTCATCATAATCTTCTTTTCCTGATACAAACTGGATCTCATTGTCAGAGATCTTCAGTACGTCACAATTTTCGAAGCCATATTCCATCTGTGCTTTCGCTTCATCCAGAGTCTTCCACAGCGGCGGACGTAAGTTCGGATCAAATGTGATCATGCAGCCTGCTTCTTTAGCGACTGCAAGTGCCTTCTTTGTTGCACTCTTCACCGGCTCATCTGTCATAGAAAGTGTTCCAAAGTGAAATACCTTTGACTGGCGGATCAGATCATAATCTACTTCCTCTTCCTTCAGCATCATATCAGCTCCCGGTTTGCGGTAAAAAGAAAATTCTCTGTCACCATCCGGGAAAGTATGTACAAAAGCCAGTGTCGTGTGGATATCCTGATCCATCACAAGTCCTTTTGCTTCTATTCCGATATTTGTAATCGTATCTCTTAACAGTTTACCAAACTGGTCATCCCCAACTTTTCCAATGAATGCGGTTTTTCTTCCAAGTTTGTTCAACATTGCAAGCACATTACACGGCGCACCACCCGGGCAGGCTTCAAACAACTGATTTCCCTGCTCACTTTCCCCATTCACTGCAAAGTCGATCAGCATTTCTCCAAGTGCTGTTACGTCATATATCTTTTCCATCCTGAAATCTCCTTATCCTAAATCTTACACTTGTTTCATATTTTATTTTATCATAGAATTTTACATTTTTAAAGACACAGGCTCTTAAAGTGCATATTTGCCAATTCTTACAAAAATTCCGTTATTTTTTTGTCATTTTGCCTATTTACGAATCCGAAAATGATTGATAAAATAATAACAAATAATACAGTTACCTGATGTATTATTTTATTATGTGAAACGACGATTTCGCAAATTGTTCGTGTTTGGATGGTACTACCCCTCCCACGAACCCTCTCTTGATAGCGTTTTGTAAGAAAGTCACATGAGAAGTTTCCGCCAAAACTTTTCATGTGACTTTCTTCATTTATTGTCTACAGAACTTGCCACTGGCAGGTTCTGTAGATAATTCTTCTGTTTTTATTTTAACATTCTTCAGCAATTTTATAGATCAGCTTTTCTGTATCTTCCCATCCAATACATGGATCTGTGATCGATTTTCCATAGATCATATCAGCCGATATATCCTGTCTGCCTTCTTCCAGGTAACTTTCTACCATAACTCCTTTAATCATCTTCTTAAGATCCGGGTTATATCTGCGCGAATGCAGTACCTCACTTACAATACGGATCTGTTCTTTATATTTCTTGTTTGAATTCGAATGATTCACATCAATCACTGCTGCCGGATTCTTAAGATCTTTTTTCTGATATAATTCCCAGAGTCTTACACATTCTTCATAATGGTAATTTGGTATGCACTGTCCGTACTTGTCAACTCCGCCACGAAGGATCGTGTGTGCAAGCGGATTACCAGACGTCGTTACATCCATCGTTCTGTAAATGAACCGGTGTCCCATCTGTGCTGCTACGATCGAGTTGAGCATTACAGAAAGATCTCCACTGGTCGGATTTTTCATTCCAACCGGAATATCCATACCACTTGCCGTCAGCCGGTGCTGCTGATTCTCCACCGATCTTGCACCCACTGCCTCATAGGAAAGGATATCATCCAGATAACTTCTGTTTTCCGGATATAACATTTCATCCGCTGCTGTCAGTCCGCTTTCTTTCATTGCACGAATATGCATCTTACGGATTGCCATAATTCCAGCATACAGATCCGGAGCTTTATCCGGATCCGGCTGATGAAGCATTCCCTTATATCCTTCACCGGTCGTCCTTGGCTTATTGGTATAGATTCTCGGAATCAATACCAGGCGGTCTTTTACCTTTTCATTTACCTTCGCCAGACGGCATACATATTCACATACAGAATCTTCATTATCTGCCGAACAAGGTCCGATGATCACTGCGAATTTATCGGATTTTCCGGTAAAAATATCACGTATTTCTGCGTCTCGTTCTTTCTTTAACTGAATCAGTTTCTCTGACAGCGGATATTCTTCTTTCAGTTCTGCCGGTGATGGCAGAACTTTATTTACTTTCATAGACATATCTTTTCCCTTATCTTTATCCTAACAGATGTACCCCTCCAAGAAGTACATACGATATAAACCACATAATTACAGTTGCCATACAAATTCCAATGATAACAGCCGGAAATGCTTTCTTAAATTTCATTCCCAAAAGTGCTGCAATCAGAGACCCTGTCCATGCGCCGGTTCCCGGAAGAGGGATTCCCACGAATAACACCAGTCCCCAGAATTCATATTTTTCAATCTGGTCCTTCTGCCGCATCGCCTTGGATTCCAGTTTATCCACCAGCGGCTTGAATGTTTTTGTTCCCTTCATCCAGTTAAATACCGGTGTGATCAGAAGCAAAATAAATGGAACCGGAATGATATTTCCGATAATGCAAATTGGAATCGCAGTCGATACCTTTACTCCAAGGATCGGTCCTGCAACAAGCAGCGCCCCGCGAAGTTCAAGGATCGGGATCATCGAGATCAGAAATACGATCACTTCTTTACTCACACTTCCGCTTAACGCATCAATAATCCCATGTATTAACGTATTGGTCATAAGAAACTCCTCTTATTTATTCATATATTTTTTCAGAAATGCAAACATTGCTTCCATCTCTTCTCTGGTTCCCACAGTGATACGCATATACTGTTCAATTCTTTCACTGCCCCAGAAACGCACATAGATGTCATTCTCTTTCAGTGCTTCAAATAATTCTTTTGCATCATAATCCGGATGCATGGCAAAGATGAAGTTCGATTTGGAATCCAGACAGTGGAATCCGAGATTCTTTAACTCTTCTTTCGCCCATTCCCGTGTCTCGATAATCTTATTCACACATTCTTCAAAATATGCCTTATCTTTCACCGCTTCCACACCGCATACCAGTGATGTCTGATTCATGGTGTAAGAGTTGAAAGAATACTTTGCATCATTCAGGTACTTGATCAGTGTCGGATTACTGATTGCGTAACCAATACGCATTCCTGCCATTGATCTTGCTTTTGAAAACGTCTGAACGATGATCAGATTTTCATATTTATCGATCAGTTCCATTGCGGAACGTCCTGCGAAATCAACGTAAGCTTCATCCACGATCACAATTACATCCTGATTGTGTGCGATAATATCTTCTACATCAACCAGATCTTCATAAAGTCCTGTCGGTGCATTCGGATTTGGGAAGATCACACCACCATTTTCTTTGTAGTAATCTTCTTTTATAATCTTAAAGTTCTCGTCAAGCTTCTGGCATTCATACGGAATACGGTACAGATCTGCCCATACCTTATAGAAAGAATAGGTGATATCCGGAAAAAAGATTGGTTTCTCTGAGTTAAAAAATGTCAGGAAACACATGGATAACACATCATCCGATCCTACTCCTACGAATACCTGATCCGGATTCACATGATAAAAATCAGCCAGCGCATTTACGAGTGGTGCCGCCGTCGGATCCGGATACAGACGCAGACGGTCTGTATTCATCTCCTCCAACGCCTTTGTCACGCCCGGTGCAGGTGCGTATGGGTTTTCATTGGTATTCAACTTGATTACTTTGCGCTGTGGCTGCTCGCCCGGCACATACGGTTCTACTTTTCGAATGTTCTTTTCAAATGCTTTCATGCTGCTCTCCTAGAAATATTCTTTCGCCAGTTCTTTGAATTTTGGAAGGGAATTCACGATTGTCTCATGTGATACGCAGTACGCAAGTCTTACATATCCAGGGCATGCAAACGAACTTCCCGGCACGATCAGAATATTATATTTCTTTGCAGCCTCACAGAATTCCTTCTCATTCGGAACCGGTGATTTCACAAACAAATAAAATGCTCCCTGTGGCTTAATGCACTCAAATCCGCACTCTTTCAGTCCGTTATACAGATCTTCTCTGTTGCGATCATAGAAAGAAAGGTCTGTCTTTTCATTCAGGCATTTTTCTACTACCTTCTGCTGCAGTGTCGGTGCATTAACAAATCCGAGGATACGTGTTGCGACATTGGCTGCGGAAAGTACTTCTTCACTGTCTTTTAATTCATCCGGAATAACCAAGTATCCGATACGTTCTCCTGGAAGTGACAATGATTTGCTGTAGGAGTATCCCACTACGGTATTGTCATAATATTTTGTGAGATACGGAACTTCTACTCCGTCATAAGCCAGCTCACGATAAGGCTCGTCGGAGATCAGAACGATGTCTGTTCCGAATTCTTTCTGCTTTGCCTCCATGATAGCGGCGAGCTTTTTGATCGTCTCTTCGGAATATACAACACCAGTCGGGTTGTTCGGATTATTGACGATAACGGCTTTTGTCTTTGGTGTGATCTTTTGTTCAAATTCATCCAGTTTTGGCTGGAAGTCAACGGTATTCGGTGAGATTTCTACCAGTACACCATCGTAGTTGTTCGTATAAGAACGATATTCTCCAAAATATGGTGCAAATGCGATCACTTCATCTCCCGGATTGATCAGCGCTTTCAAGATAACATTTAATCCACCGGCTGCACCAACCGTCATGACAATATTTTTGCCTTCAAAATGCGTATCAAAACGCTTATTTAAAGAATCAGCTACTGCCTCTCTTACATCTGCATATCCGCAGTTGCTGTTGGTATATCCGTGAAGTACGATTGGATCTTCCTCACTTACAATCTCAATGATCGCATTCTTCACGGCCTCCGGTGCCGGCACGTTCGGATTGCCCAGACTGAAATCAAATACATTCTCAGCTCCGTAAATTCTTGCCAGACGGTTACCTTCCTCAAACATTGCACGGATAGCCGAACTGTTGGCTACCATATTTTTCATCTTATCCGCTATCATTTTGTTGCTCCTTTCTCACTACAAGTCTTTCATTTGTAAGTCTTAGCCCTGCGCTTTCTCTGTCACATCACCCTTTTCTACCATAAAAGCTGGACGGTAAGAAAGCTTTGCCTTTCTAAGGCCTTCTGCTCCGGTATCATCTTCCCGGTTTACATATTTATAGTTCATGCATTCATGCTCTACAAACTGCTGATTGATCATCGTATATGCGCCCTGTACATCGGCATATGCTTTTTCAATATGCACGACATAAGTGTCTTCGCATATCGGCTCTCCGATCGTAAATGCAACAACTTTACCATCGATCCTTAAGACTCCTCCCGTCAGATGAAGTTCTTCAAACAGTCTCAGGGAATTCAGTGCTACGCACATCTCTCCCCTTTTTTCATCATCATCTTCACAGTCATTCTCTGTCCGCCACTTAAGTGCCATCTGGAAACATTCTTCCAGATTATCCTTTGTCATACTTTCATAAGACCAGCGGTCTTCGAACAGGCTTTTGAATTTGTTGATATGATTCCGCTTTCCGTGAAGTTTCTTTCCCGAAAGTGTTGCCAGTTTCTCAGATTCATAGACGTAATCTGCAGAATCTCTGTCGTATTCAATCTGGAATCTTCCCGGATACCACTCCTCTAACTGGGCAAAATATTCCGGTGTCACATTGTACATCAGGAATGGCCTGCCCTTCGCTTTGGAATATTCCATCATCTCTTCCAGTGCATTCTTCACATCTTCCGGTGCTCCGGCCGGGTAGGCAAAGGATACGTGATTCTCATCCTCACTTTTGAATACCAGTGCATTCTTGATGATCGCCCATTTTACCGGATACTGTCTGGACCAGAGATACACATTGGCAAATGTTCTCTCACAGCTTCTGCTGGTATGATGTTCAAAGTAATGTGAGATAATCTCCTGATCCTCTAATTCTGCACGTTTAAACTGTGTTGCTCCCATATTCTGTATTTACCTTCTTTAATTTTCCGGATTCTTTCTAAAATCTTATATTCTGGCTTCTTACATTTCTTCATTCATATTTGCAAGTTTTGCTGCCTGATCAGCCGCGATACAAGCATCAATGATCTCCTGAATATCACCGTTCATGATCTTATCCAGTTTGTATAATGTAAGTCCGATACGGTGATCTGTCACACGTCCCTGTGGGAAGTTGTAAGTGCGGATCTTTTCCGATCTGTCTCCGGTACCGATCTGGCTCTTTCTTGCTTCTGCTTCTGCATCATGACGTTTCTGGCATTCCAGATCATATAACTTCGCGCGTAAAAGAGCGAACGCTTTGTCTTTATTCTGTAACTGAGATTTCTCTGTCTGGCTGTAGATTACAATTCCTGTCGGATAATGTGTCAGTCGTACAGCAGAGTCCGTGGTATTGACACACTGTCCACCGTTACCAGATGCACGCATAACATCGATACGGATATCTTTCTCATCAATCTGAATATCTACATCTTCTGCCTCCGGCATCACCGCTACTGTGATCGTAGAGGTATGGATACGTCCACCGGATTCGGTCTCCGGTACACGCTGTACACGGTGTACCCCGGATTCGTATTTCATCTTGGAATAAGCACCTTTACCATCGATCATGAATGTTACATTTTTCATTCCGCCGATACCGATCTCTTCACATTCTACCAGCTCGACTTTCCATCTCTGGCTTTCTGCATAATGCATATACATACGGTAGATCTCTGCCGCAAAAAGTGCAGCCTCATCTCCGCCTGCACCGGCACGGATCTCAACGATAACGTTCTTTTCATCGTTAGGGTCCTTTGGAAGAAGAAGGATCTTCAGTTCCTGTTCCAGTTCTTCTACACGTTTCTTGTTATCATTCAACTCTTCTTTTGCAAGTTCACGCATCTCTTCATCGGACTCTTCCTCTAACATCTCAAGACTGTCCTCAATTGCCTGCTTGCATTCTTTGTATTCATTATACGCCTCTACAATCGGAGTCAGATCATTCTGCTCTTTCATAAGTTTGCGGAAGCGGTTCTGGTCATTTGCCACATCCGGTTCCTGAAGTTCATTTAATATCTCATCCAGACGGATGCGCAGATCTTCTAATTTATCAAACATGGTATTTCCTCCTTAACATTACTCTTTATTGTACCTTCCCATAACTACGCGGTCAAGTCCCGCTAAATCCTTTTTTATCTCGATTTCCTCATATCCTTCATTTTTCAAAAGTTCTGATACATCTTTTCCCTGATCAAAGCCAATCTCGAACAGGATATATCCTCCCTTGTTCAGATATCTTATACTGTCTTTTACGATCAGACGATAAAAATAAAGTCCGTCCTCTTTTCCATCCAGCGCAATCCATGGATCATGAAGTTTTACTTCCTCATCCAGACGACTGATTTCTTCTGTCCTGATATAAGGCGGATTAGACACGATCATATCGTATTTTCCGGTGACAGATTCAAACAGATCACTTTTTATAAATCTTGCATCTGTTCCCAGACGGCTGTTGTTTTCTCGTGCAACTTTCAATGCCTCTTCCGAAATATCGCAGCCGGTTCCTTTCAGATGCATCTGTTTTTTTTCGCCGAATTTCAAAATACTTTCCAGAATACATCCCGAACCGGTACACATGTCCAGGATCTGCATATCTGGTCTGATCCGTTTTAAAGCCTCTTCTACCAGAATCTCTGTATCCTGTCTTGGAACCAGCACATTTTCATTCACTTTAAAATTTAATCCCATGAATTCCTGTTCACCGGTAATATGCTGAAGTGGAATTCTTCTTGCTCTTGTGCAGATATCTTTCTGATAGCTTTCTGCTTTTTCTTCTTCTACTTCTCTGTCCGGGTCTGCAAAAAACACTGCTCTGCTGATTCCGGTCTTATATTCAAGCAGATACCAGGCATCCAGTTTTGCTTCCCGTATCCCTGCCTTTTCAAGTTTTTCTGTTCCACTCTGGTAGAGATTACGAAGTGTGAAAATTTTCCCGTTCATACGCCCTCCAGTCAAATACAGCTTCTACTGCCTGTATCGCTACTTCTATCATATCATCATCCGGTTCACTGGTTGTCATCATCTGAATTGCCATTCCCGGCTTACTTAACAGATTGACCAGGGCATTTTCACTGTTCCCCGCCAGTTTCAACACCTCATAAGAGATTCCGGCGATCACCGGAAGCAGTGCAATACGGACAACCACCCGCATCAAAGGAGATTCCACCCGAATCAGCAACAGTAAAATAATACTGATCGCCAGCACAAAAAACAGAAAACTTGTCCCACATCTTTTATGCTGTCTCGAACTTTTCCTTACATTCTCCACCGTAAGCGGCAGCCCATGTTCAATACAGTTGATACACTTATGCTCCGCACCGTGGTACATAAATGTTCTCTGAATATCCTCCATTCTGGAAATCAGCAAAATATACACAATAAAAATTCCAATCCGGACAACACCTTCTATCACGGTTCTAAGATGATACGACGGAATAACCGGTTTCATAAGTGTCGACAGAAAATACGGCAATATCATAAAGATTGCAACTGCTGCAACAATGGAAAAGGCAACCGTTCCTGCCATCATCAGGTTCTCTTGCTTTTCTTTCTTTTTCAGATCTTTTCCGGAAAGCTCTTTTTCTTCTTCCTCTTCGTAAAAACTCGCCGAAAAAGTCAGCGTCTTGATTCCAAGTACCATGGAATCAATAAAATTAAAAACCCCCCGGACAAAAGGAATCGTAGTCAGTTTTTTCCAATTGCCGGTAATACTGTGAAACGTCTCTGTCTGAACAAAGATCTCTCCGTCCGGTTTTCTGACAGCCACAGCATAACGATCCTGATTCTTCATCATGATTCCCTCTAAAACTGCCTGTCCGCCGATATTTGATGATTTCATATATTCTCCTTATACCACATCTTCTGGAACAAAGACTATCTCTTGCCCGAAGATCTATTGTAATGAAAAAAGGGTTGAGATTCAAAAACCTCAACCCAATACTTGTAATCTTATTTGTCCATTCCGTATTTCTTATTGAACTTATCAACACGGCCACGAGCCTGAGTTGCTTTCTGCTGTCCTGTATAGAATGGATGACATTTAGAACAGATTTCTACGTGGATTTCTTCACTTGTAGATCCTGTTACGAATGTATTTCCACAGTTACAAGTTACAGTTGCCTGATAATAATTTGGATGTATTCCTTCTTTCATGATTTTCACCTCTTCTTTATTTTTTGACACGCACTTAATGTGCAGTAAATTTCTTTTATTTACACAGCTCGTTCATTGTAACACAAGAATCAAGTTTTGTCTAGATAAATTTTGTCTTTTTTACCATTTGTATTAATTCTTCATTATTCCGCGTTCTTGAGAACATATTCAGTATGTTATCTACCGCCTCTTCCGGACGCAGTCCGTTCAGTGCTCTTCTCATACTTTCAACAGCTTCCTGTTCCTCTTTTGAAAGCAGAAGATCTTCTCTTCTTGTTCCTGATTTTAAGATATCAATAGCAGGAAACATTCTTTTTTCGGAAAGCTTGCGGTCCAATACCAGTTCCATATTACCGGTTCCTTTAAATTCTTCATATACAACATCGTCCATCTTGCTTCCCGTATCCACAAGTGCCGTTGCCAGTATTGTAAGACTTCCGCCTTCTCTCATATTTCTCGCCGCACCAAAGAAACGCTTCGGCATGTGAAGTGCTGCAGGATCAAGTCCTCCGGATAATGTTCTTCCTGACGGAGGTACTGTAAGGTTATAAGCTCTTGCCAGTCTTGTAATACTGTCAATCAGGATCATGACATCTTTTTTGTGCTCTACCAGTCGTTTGGCCCGTTCGATCACCATCTCTGATACACGCTTATGGTGCTCAGGAAGCTCATCAAACGTAGAATAGATTACTTCTACATTCGGTCCCTCTATTGATTCACGGATATCCGTTACTTCTTCCGGACGCTCATCGATCAGAAGAATCAAAAGATGTACTTCCGGATTATTCTTTTGTACGGATAATGCAACCTGCTTTAATAAGGTTGTCTTTCCTGCTTTCGGTGGTGAGACGATCATACCTCTCTGTCCTTTTCCGATCGGAGACATCAAATCCATAATGCGCATTGCAGTACTTGTCTTTCCACATTCCAGACTCAGTCTTTCATTCGGAAAGATTGGTGTCATATCTTCAAAATTTTTTCTGTGCATAGCCTTCATAGGATCCATCTCATTGATCTTTGAAAGATATAAAAGTGCACTGAATTTTTCCTGCTGTGTTTTGATTCTTGTATTTCCTTCCAGTATATCTCCTGTTTTCAGATTAAATCTTCGGATCTGAGACGGAGATACATAGACATCGTTTTCCCCCGGCAGATAATTAGCACTTCGGATAAATCCATAACCATCCTGCATAACTTCAAGAATCCCATGTGCCGTAATTCCACTGTCCAGCTTATCTATATCATGTACTTCTTTATCTCCTGTATTAGCAGATAATTCTTTCACGGTTTCTCGTGCCGATTTCTTTTCTTTTTCATCTTCTTCCAGCATACGCTCTATCAGTTCTGCCTTTTTCATGGTGGAAATTCCCTTTAATCCTCTTGCTTTAGCGAGATCTTTTAACGTCGCCAGCGGAAGAGATTCATATTTTTCTCTCATCATATTAGTCCTTTCACATCAAACTGCTTTCATTCTAGTTTCTTCATTTATTAAGTAGCATCTCTTACTTTACTGGAAAATCACGTCAGAAATGACGATACTATTTGAAACATGGAGATATTATACTACATCTTTGTTCTTTTTTAAAGTTCTTTTTCATAACGGTATATCTATTCTACCCAATTCCTCTTTTGTGCGTATATTGACTTGAACTTCTATGAATGATATGATTAAACAAACTTATGAAAAGGTGGTATCCATAAAATGACGAATAGTGAAAAAGCCCTGAAAATGCACGAAGAATGGCATGGAAAGATTGAAACTTGTGCAAAATCCCACGTAAATTCACGTGAAGATCTTGCAATTGCCTATACCCCTGGTGTTGCAGAACCTTGTAAGGTAATCGCAAAAGATCCCGAGGCTGCCTATACTTATACTATGAAATCCAATACTGTAGCTGTTGTTTCTGACGGAAGTGCAGTACTCGGTCTTGGTAATATCGGTGCTCTTGCGGCAATGCCTGTTATGGAAGGAAAGGCTGTTCTTTTTAAAGAATTCGGTGGTGTCAACGCTGTACCGATCTGTCTTGACACACAGGATACTGAAGAGATCATCAAAACAGTTGTAAATATCGCCCCTGCTTTCGGAGGGATCAATCTGGAAGACATCAGTGCTCCAAGATGCTTTGAAATCGAAGAACGACTGAAAGAACTGCTGGATATTCCTGTATTTCATGATGACCAGCACGGAACTGCTATCGTAGTTCTTGCCGGAATCATTAATGCTATGAAAGTAACCGGAAAAGATAAGGAATCTTCCAAAGTTGTCGTAAATGGTGCCGGTTCTGCCGGAGTTGCTATTACCAAACTGCTCCTGACCTACGGCTTTAAACATGTCACCATGTGCGACATAAATGGAATTCTCGGAAAAGATTCCAAAGACCTCAACTGGATGCAGGAGAAGATGGTTGAAGTAACCAACCTGGAACAGAAAACCGGTAAACTCGCCGATGCATTAAAAGGCGCTGATATTTTTGTCGGCGTATCGGCTCCGAATATTGTTACACCGGAAATGGTTGCTTCTATGAACAAAGATGCCATCTTATTTGCCATGGCCAATCCGGTACCTGAGATCATGCCGGATATTGCAAAAGCTGCGGGCGCTAAAGTAGTAGGAACCGGCCGTTCCGACTTCCCGAACCAGGTAAATAACGTGGTTGCTTTCCCTGGTATCTTCAAAGGTGCTCTCGAGGGACGTGCTACTGCCATCACCGAAGATATGAAACTGGCTACTGCAAAAGCAATCGCAGGTCTTGTTCCTGATGAAGAGCTGAATGAAAATAATATTCTTCCTGAAGCATTTGACCCACGTGTTGCAGATGTTGTAAGCCGTGCTGTAAAGGAACTGATCTGATATGACCGTACACTGGGGAGAAAAAAGATACTATTCTCTGGATTATTATCTGAAAAAGACTTATGGTGAAAAGCTCTATAAGATATCTCTCGACGGCGGCATGACATGTCCAAACAGGGATGGTACCCTCGGAACCCACGGTTGCATTTTCTGCAGCCATGGAGGTTCCGGCGATTTTGCCGCCAGTCGTACTCTGTCTGTCACAGAGCAGATTGAAGCCGGGAAGCAGCAGTCTGCAAAAAAATATACCGGATCATCTTACATTGCTTATTTTCAGGCATATACCAACACTTATGCTTCTTTAGAATATCTGGAAACATTATATATGGAAGCAATTACACATCCTGATATCCGGATTCTTTCCATAGCTACCAGACCGGATTGTCTAAGCGAAAAGATTCTGGATCTCCTGGAAAATTTAAACCGGATCAAACCAGTCTGGGTTGAACTTGGTCTTCAGACTATTCATGAAGAAAGCGCCCGATATATCCGCAGAGGTTATGAGCTTCCGGTATTTGAAAATGCAGTATCCGAGCTTCGAAAGCGTGGAATCGATGTTATTGTCCATACAATCCTGTGTCTTCCAAATGAAACCGAACAGGATATACTCAAGACCATAGAATACCTGAACCACCAGGATATTCAGGGCATCAAACTGCAGCTTTTACATGTATTAAAAGATACCGATCTGGCCGACATCTACCTGGCCTCTCCATTCTACATTCCCACACCGGAAGAATACTACCAGCTTCTCGGGATGTGTATCAGCCACTTAAGACCGGACATCGTTATCCACCGATTAACCGGAGACGGACCAAAAAATCTTTTGATCGCCCCTTTATGGACCTGTAACAAAAGGCAAGTTCTGAATCAGTTCCAGTCTTACTTAAAAACACATGACATCTGGCAGGGAAAGGAGTGTTAACCTTGGCCAAATCTTTTACGTTATATAAATTGATCATTTTGTATATGTTGAACGAAGTTGATTTTCCTCTTACCAATTCCCAGATATCAGAATTTATTCTGGATGAAGGATATACAACCTACTTTAAATTACAGCAGGCTTTATCCGAACTTCTGGAATCAGGATTTATTCGTGAAGAATCTACTCATCACCGTACATTTTATCATCTTACGGAAGACGGAGCAGAGACCATCCATTATTTTACAAACGATATCTCTCCTGCAATCCAGCATGATATCGACGAATTTTTAAAAGAGAAACATTACGAATTAAAAAATGAGATGTCCGTAAAAGCGGACTATTTCGAGAATTCCAACATGGAATATTCTGTACGCTGTCAGGTCATCGAACAGGGACTTCCTCTGATCGACCTCACTGTAACAGCCCCGACAGAATCCGAAGCTGCAACCATTGCAAACAACTGGCAGAAACGGAACCAGGAGATTTATGCGTTAGTAATGGCGAAGTTGTTGTAGTAATTATTTTGGTGACTTACCCCGGACCTGAATAAAAGGATAGAAGCCATTTCTGTGCTGATTCAATCATGGAGAAATGGCTTCTATCCTTTTATTCAGTTACGTTTTTGTATGCCATAATAATTATATAATGGAACCTTAACCGTTGTGATATCTTGATTGGAACAATTTAAAATAGAAACTCGCTCATGACATAGTTGCTGACATCAATTCCTTTTTCTGTTAACCGGATGTATTCGCCGGTGTCTTCAAGCAGCTGCTTTTGGTACATATCGATCAGTACTTTTCCATATGCATTTTCAATGCTTCTTCCGAAAGTCTGCCTGAAGTCAGTCTTGGATACTCCTTCGATTTTTCTGAGCCCCAGAAACATATATTCTTCCATCTGATTCTGCAAACTAAGAACTTCGATCTCACCGCCTTCTACGAATCGTTGGTTATTGATAAGAGATGCCGCACCGGTTCCGATTCCCAGATATTCTGTGCGGTTCCAGTATCCAAGGTTATGCCGGCATTCATATCCTTCTTTGGCATAATTAGATATCTCATATCTGTGATAGCCGTAACTCCACAAAATATTTTTTGTAAACTGATACATCATCCGTTCTGTATCTTCATCCGGAAGTTCTCTTCTTCTTCTCGCCTCAGCGCGTTCACCCTCTCCGTACTTTTCATAGAACGGCGTTCCTTCTTCGATGATCAGACTGTATGCGGAGATATGTTCCGGACCAAGTTCTGCCACTTTTTTTAATGTATCTTCCCATCCTCCCAATGTCTGAAATGGAATTCCCGACATCAGATCTACATTGATATTCTGAAATCCCACTTCTCTTGCAAGCGTATAGGTATCCAGGAAGTCTTTATATGTATGAATTCTTCCGAGCATCTTTAATTCCTGATCATCCGTTGACTGTAATCCGATACTCAGACGATTAATCCCGACATTCCGATATGCCATCAATTTCAACTTATCTACTGTCCCCGGGTTCACTTCTACCGTGATCTCCGCGTCCGAATCAATTGGAAATGTAGCACGTATCGCATCGAAGATACTCCTCATCTGCTGAGTTTCTAATATGGACGGTGTACCGCCTCCTATAAAAATACTGCTTACATGGTACATACCGGCAAGATCATAATAAGAACGGATCTTCTGGCACAAGCCCATGACATACTCCTGTCTCGCTTCAGGTGTTGCAGGCGCAGACAGGAAATCACAGTACCGACATTTTTTTACACAAAATGGAATATGGATATATAACTCTAATGGTCTCATTATTTATCATCCAGCTTCAATACACTCATAAATGCTTTCTGCGGAATCTCTACGTTGCCCACCTGACGCATACGTTTCTTTCCTTCTTTCTGTTTTTCCAGAAGCTTTCTCTTACGGCTGATATCTCCACCATAACATTTTGCCAGCACGTCTTTACGCATCGCACGAACTGTTTCACGCGCGATGATCTTACTTCCGATTGCTGCCTGGATTGGAATCTCGAATAACTGTCTCGGGATCTCTTCTTTTAACTTCTCGCACATCTTTCTTCCGCGTTCGTATGCAGTATCTGCATGAATGATAAATGACAATGCATCGACTTCTTCTTTATTGATCAGGATATCCAGTTTGACAAGTTCTGACTTCACATAACCGGCCATCTCATAGTCAAACGAAGCATATCCTCTTGATCTTGATTTTAATGCATCAAAGAAATCATAAATGATTTCATTAAGCGGGAGCTGGTAATGTAATACTGCACGTGTCTCTTCAATATACTCCATACCTTCATATACGCCTCGACGTTCCTGGCACAGATCCATGATCGCACCGATAAACTCCGCTGTCACCATGATCTCTGCTTTTACCATTGGCTCTTCCATATATTCGATCTCTGAAGGATCCGGAAGATTCGATGGATTCGTAAGCTCTATCACATCTCCATTTGTCTTGTGTACTTTATAGATAACCCCCGGCGCAGTTGTTACCAGATCCAGATTATATTCTCTTTCCAGACGTTCCTGAATGATCTCCAGATGCAGAAGTCCAAGGAATCCACAGCGGAATCCGAATCCCAGTGCAATTGAAGTCTCAGGTTCGAACTGCAGTGATGCATCATTTAACTGTAATTTCTCCAACGCATCCCTGAGATCCGGGTATTTTGCGCCATCTGCCGGATATAATCCACAGTAAACCATTGGATTTACTTTCTTATATCCCGGAAGCGGTTCTGCACATGGATGTGCCGCATTGGTTACCGTATCACCCACGCGGGTATCCTTTACGTTCTTAAGACTTGCCGTAATATAGCCTACCATTCCGGCACTCAGTTCCTCACACGGAATAAACTGTCCGGCTCCAAAATAACCAACTTCTACTACTTCTGCCTTAGCTCCTGTCGCCATCATAAGGATCGGTGTTCCTTTTTTTACAGTTCCTTCTTTGATTCTGCAAAATACGATAACACCTTTATACGCATCATATAAGGAATCAAAGATCAACGCCTGAAGCGGTGCTTTCGGATCTCCGGTTGGTGCCGGTATCTTTGCTACGATTTCTTCCAGCACCTGATCTACATTCAGTCCGGTCTTTGCAGAAATCTGCGGCGCATCCTCTGCCTCTATTCCGATCACATCCTCAATCTCTTCAATCACACGTTCCGGATCGGCACTTGGAAGATCGATCTTATTTAATACCGGTACTACATCCAGATCATGATCCAGCGCAAGGTATACATTGGCAAGCGTCTGTGCTTCTACCCCCTGTGCGGCATCCACTACCAGAATTGCCCCGTCACAAGCTGCAAGGCTTCGGGATACTTCATAGTTAAAGTCTACATGCCCCGGCGTATCGATCAGGTTAAAGATATACTCTTCTCCATCCTTTGCCTTATATACCGTTCTGACTGTCTGGGCTTTGATCGTGATTCCTCGTTCTCTTTCCAGCTCCATATTGTCTAACACCTGGGACTGCATCTCACGACTGGTAAGAAGTCCCGTCATCTCAATGATACGGTCCGCCAGTGTTGATTTACCATGGTCAATATGTGCTATAATACAAAAATTTCGAATTTTACTCTGATCTATTCCTGACACTAATATCTTCTCCTTAATTAAATGTTTATCTTATCAATTCTATCATGCAGCACTGTATTTTACAATGAAAAGTTCCACACTCATCACATCATTCAGGCGTCCCGTCTTTACCATCTCTTCGGTATCTACAGCCTCTTCCAGAATGTTCCTTAACTCTTTCTTTTCAAATGTGCGGCATTGCTGCATATATTTTCCCGCCACAAACGGATGAAGTCCGACTGTCTTTGCGATTGATGATTTATCGTAGCGTTTCCCCACCAGATCTTTCACTTCCAAAAGCAGCTTAAACTGTCTCGTCAGAAGGTATAAGATACGCATCGGCGGTTCTTTTAATGCCAGAAGATCATAATAGTAATCAAGCGCCTTATTCTGATTCTTCATTGCAACCGCTTCTACCATATCAAAAATCTTATTTGTAATCTGTGTTGTACAGATTGCTTCTATATCTGATATCTCAATCTCTTCTTTTCCCATACAGTAACAGAAGAGTTTTTCCAGTTCTTTTTCCAGATTCTCCATATCCGTTCCTGTTGTTGACAGAAGATATCTGGCCGTCTGTTCCTTGATCTTGTAGCCTTCTTTTTTTACATTACCTGCAACCCAGTATAATAACGTCTTCTCATCCTGACGCGCCATCTCAACTACGCGTCCTTTACTCTTCACCGCTTTATACATCTTTCCTCGTTTGTCCGCCTCATTTTCCACGAACAAAAAGCATGCCGTATCCGGCATCGTCTTGATATAATCGGCCAGATCCGGTGTTGTATTTTTAAAAAATCCCGAATTTTCTACCACTATCAGACGACGCTTTGCAAAAAACGGCATTGTCTCGGCAAGATCTATGAGTTCACCCGGATTTATCCCTTTGCCTTCATAATATGCATAATTTACCGTATCCCCATCCGGAAATATTGCCTTGGTTATCCGGTCTCTGTATTGCTTTTTCAAATAAGCCTCTTCCCCATACAGGAGATATACCGGCTTAAAATTTCCTGTTTTTATATCTTCATTTAAACTTTTCATCGGTGTTCTCCTATCTTTTTCACCTCTTAAAAGTATACTGAATTCTCCTTTTAAGTTCAACCGTTTCTCCCATGAATCCGCATACTTTTTTTATTTACAGTTATTCCAAACGCACCGTTTTCCTGTGTAGAATATATTTTCGCGCCACTGTTTTCAAGTCTTTCCAAAGTATCTTTATGTGGATGTCCGTAACGATTCTTCCTTCCTGCCGAAATCCATGCATATCTTGGTTTTACATTTTCCAGAAATGCTTCCGTTGTAGAATTCTTTGATCCATGATGTGCAGTCTTTAATACCTCCCATGAAATCTTCTTTTCCTGTAGATAAGAGAGCGTATCTGTCAGACTTTCTTCTCCTTCTTTTTCCACGTCTCCTGTAAAAAGCATGTCAAATCCCTCGTATTCCAGATGTAGGATCATGGATGCTTCATTTCCGGGATTCATATTCTTTTCTTTTGGCCCCAGACAGGTGAATCTCAACTTTCCTTCTCTGATCTGCGTCCCGTTTTCCATTTCCCAGACCGTCGTTCCATTATCTTCTGCTACACTTATAAGCTCTTCTAACTTTTCATCCCGGTACGCTTCTCCTGTCACAACAAGATTCCGTATTTTTATCCCGACCTGCTGCCTTTTCAGCATTTCTTCAATTCCATTCATATGATCTATGTCTCCATGAGATACGAACACATAATCAATACTTCCTATTCCTCTGTACTTTAAAAACGGTTCTATCCGATATTTCCCGACATTTTTTATATCACTGCTGCCTCCATCGATCAGATAAGTCTTATGCTCCGGTCCCTCCACACAGATACAGTCTCCCTGTCCTACATCCAGCATCGTAACCTCTGCTCCGGTTCTTATCCAGGGGCCCGATATCAATATCAGAAATCCAACCGTATAAAGCGTTATACTTATGATATATTTTTTCCCGTTTCTTTTAAATTTTAATATCAAAATCACTGTCATAAGCACCAGATAATAGATAAAGATTCTTCTCTTATCCGGCCTTCCCGCCACCCATCTTGCCATCGGAAGCTTTATTGTAAAAACGCAGCATTTATCATACACCCATAAGATACATCTGCAGATCCACAAAATCCATTTTCCGGGTATCCACCCGGCCATCTTTATAAATGACCCGATCATTCCACAGGTTAAAACTACCGACATCAGCGGAAGTATTATAAGATTCAGCAGTATACTATACACCGGAATCTCAAAAAAATTATATAAGATCACCGGCCACAATAAAACATTGATTCCCAGGCCTGCACACAGGCTCTTACACCGCATCTCATTTTCAAGCACCGGTATCACCGTACAAACTGCAAAAACAGCTCCAAACGACAACCAAAAGCCACCATCGTACAGATAAAGCGGATGGATCCCGACCGTTAGCACAGCTGAAGCCGCAAGTGCCGTCGGCATATCATAATGTCTACCGGTAATATCCGCACCTATCCGAAATACGAACATCACCCACGCCCGGATCACCGACACGGTCATTCCGATCATCATCACATACAGACACAACAGAATCCCTCCCGTGATTCCACCTGCCTTGTATGAACCTGTCATTCTCCTTGCTATCCGGTATACTCCAAGTCCCGCAAACGATAGATGAAGTCCGGAAATCGCTAGGATATGTCCAATCCCGTTTACCTGATATAATTCTTTCATTTCCTGATCCATACCGCTTTTTTCACCAAGGAGTATTGCCGCAAGTGCTGAACCATCCCGTTCTCCCATCTCGCGTTGCAGCATTTTCTGCCAGTTCATCCGGAATTTTTCAAGTCTGTCTTTTAATTTGTTTCGTTTGTAATCCGTAATCTGTATATCATCCGATCGGACTTTCCCATGGATTCCCTGTTTTTGATAATAAAATTTCTGATCAAAATTTCCCGGATTTCTGGCCTCTTCATAAAATGATACCTTTCCACACACTTTAATCTGGTTTCCTATATGTAATTTTTGGCTGGAATTTGTATAAATGATAATTTTCGATTCTTGAAATTTTTTTGAGTTTGAATAAATAGAATTTTCTTTCAGATAGATCATCCGGCAGTTCTCTTTTTGCTCTTGCCTGTATATTTTGCCGCAAATGGTAATATTATCACCTTCTGCGGCATATCGTTCAATCGGGGAAGGGCGAAGTTCTTTTATGAACCGCTCTCTCCCCCACACAACCATAAAAGCAATGATGCATAGAACCATCAGACACACACTAAGAAGCGGTCTGTTTTTCACATGCTACTCTCCTTCCACAATATTGGGATTTCTGGAAAGAGGTTTTTCCAAATTTATCTTTCCCATATAAGTAATATCTGTTTTTCCGTCAATCAGGATCTGTACTCTGCTGATTGCACTTCCATCTACAATAGAATTCACAATTGCATATACCGGAACTTCCGGATTCATTACATTCGTCGTATCAAGGAATCCGGCGTCCAGATTCACGTAACAGATATGATCTTTTACCGATACACTAAGTACTTTTGTTCCTTCTGGGAGCACTGCTGATTCATTATCCGAATCCGGCCCCTTGATCAGCTGTTCGACCAGTGCTTTTTCTCTGGACACACTGCTACTGTATCTGACATTTACCTTTTCTTTTACAAGACGGGTGCCCTTTTTATTTCCATAATATAAAAGAAATGTCTCATTCTGATAAGCATGCAGACTGGATCCCGTATTCTGTACAAAATCCGATGGCTGCATATATCCTATCTCCTGGCCGTTCTGATCCTCCAGCGGCTCTCCTTCTATCGTAAAGAATACAGCATCTACTCCATCTATCTGTCCAAGCGACTGTACCACCGATGCCCGCAGTACAATTTCTTCCGTTACACTCAGTTTTTGATATGCACGATTAAAATCCACTGTCAGATTTTTGGAATGAAGCGACCAGTTCTTTATCTTTACACCTTTCACAAAGGCACTGCGATAATTAATATTATCTGTATTTTTCTGGACTTTCCCTAACACATAATTAATCTGCGCTTTTTTTGTCTTTCCTTTGATTCTTGTGCCCTTCTCAACCAGTGAAACTCCCTCTGAGTCTGTATAGTAAATCCTGGTGCCGCTAACCTTATCCTCTTTTTTACATCCTGATACTGCTATGATGCAAACAGCTATAAGCAGCAGGATCTTGTAAATTTTTTTCATTTTCATCTTAATCTCCTTCTGCCTAAGATACATAGTTTAACGGAATTCTTACCGTAAAAGTAGTTCCTTCCGATGGCTGACTGAATACTTTGATCGCCCCTCTGTGCATAACCACTGCACTTCTTGCGATTGCCAGACCAAGTCCTGTTCCGCCAATTTCTCTTGAATGGGACTTGTCCACCCGGTAGAATCTCTCAAATATATGTTCCTGTGCTTCAGCAGGTATACCGATTCCCGAATCCGCCACCTCAATATAGCAGTTTTTGTGATCCGCATTTAAAGATACATGCACCCATCCATTTTCCTTATTATACTTGATGGCATTCTCCACCAGATTCGATATTGCCAGAGAGATCTTCATCTCATCTACCTCTGTCGTCACCGGACGAAAACTTTCATAGACCAGTTCGATATTTCTTGTAGCCGCAATCGGACGCAGTCTCTTTAATATCTTTTCTATCAGTTCGTTCATATTTTCTGACTTTATATTCATTGTATTTGCGGTCTTGTCCATCTTGACCAGCGAAAGCAGGTCATTAATAATCTTATTTTCTCTCTCGATTTCTTCCGACATGTCCCCCATAAATTCTTTATAGAGTTCTACCGGTGCATCTTCCTGCAAAAGCAGCGAATCCGCCAGTACTTTCATGGATGTCAGCGGTGTCTTTAACTCATGTGACACATTCGATACGAATTCATTTCTCGAGTCATCCAGAGTCTTCATGCGTCCCGACATCTTATTGAACGCTTCCGATAATTCCATTGTTTCTGTGTACGTATTCTCATGAAGGTAATCATCGTCATAGCCTTCTGTAACCGCAGAAATGGATTCTGTAATGCGTTTAAAAGGTTTTAACATAGCCATTCCCGAAAGCACAGCAATCATAAGGATAACCAGGATCGATGCAAGTGCTGCCACATCTGCTTTGTTTCTTAAAATCTCCAGACTGTCCAGGACAGAATCTGTCGGTGCACTGACAAGCAATACTCCTACAATCGAATCATCTTTTCCTAAAATCGGCGCTGTCACTTCTATATATCTGTTTTTCTTATTATACTCGCTGGTTCCTTTTTCTTTGAAACAACGGATCACATTACCCGATACGATAGTTTTTCCTTCATCCATTTCATATGTATCTTCCTGGATCTTAAAATTACCATCGATTACCATTACCCGGCCGCTGTAGATATTAGATAGCTGAACCAGTTCTGTTCTGATCGTCTCTGACGTATCTCCCGTAAGATAGCCCGAACTGCTCAGCTGATTACTGAGAATGGTACATTGATTCTGTATCTCAGCAGTTCGTACCTCCACTGCTCTTTTCTCATAGCTGGTCAGGAACACCCCTCTCATAATCAATACCGGAACAATCCCTGCCAGTGCCACCAGCAGGATGATCCGGAATTTCATGCTCCTGAATATATTCTTTTTAAAATATTTTTTAACCCCTGAAATAATAACCCACTCCCCATTTCGTATAGACATATTTTGGATCGCTTGGATTCGTTTCAATCTTTTCACGAAGTCTCCGGATATGTACATCCACAGTTCTTGCATCTCCCGGATACTCATATCCCCATACGATATTCAAAAGATTCTCTCTGCTGTAGACTTTACCTGGATTCATGGCAAGCAGTTCCAGAAGATCGAATTCTTTTGCTGTCAGATTGATTTCCTTTTCTCCGATGATCACGCGTCTGCTTTCGCAGTCAATCTTCATCTCGCCTTTTACGATCACTTTTTCATTTTCCTGATTTTTATCACGCTTGCTGACACGGCGCATAATGGCTTTGATCCTTGCCTTCACTTCCAGAATATTGAATGGCTTTGTTATGTAATCATCTGCTCCATAATCCAGTCCCAGGATCTTATCCATATCGTCGCCTTTTGCTGTAAGCATAATGATCGGAACATCCGAATATTCCCGGATCTGCTGACACACTTCAAAACCGTCATATTTCGGAAGCATGACATCCAGAAGAATGATATCATATGCATTCTCCTTTGCCAGTTTCAGTGCCTCTTCTCCGTCATAAGCACAGTCCACATCATATCCATCCTGCTCCAGACTAAACCGGATTCCTTTTACTATCAGTTTTTCATCATCCACAACCAATACTCGTCTGCTCATGTTCCTACTCCCTTGTCAGATCTTAATTTGATCTTTTACTTTCTGAAATACACCGCCTTTAATACCTTCCACTTCCATCAGATCTTCTATCTTCTGAAACTTTCCATGCTCATCTCTGTAACGAATGATCGCGTCAGCCTTCGCCTCTCCGATTCCGGATAGTGTCATCAATTCGTCCTTCCCGGCCGTATTAATATCCACCTTGCCATCTGCCGTACTTCCGGCATCTGTGCTTTTTGTTGCATCTGTCTTTTCATTATCCGCATTCTGTACGAAAGTACCGTTGTTCTCTGTTCCGGCTTTTGCCTCTTCTTTCGTCGGAACATATATTCTGGAACCATCTTCAATCTTTTCTGCCTGATTCAGAGCCTCACCTGCTGCCTCATCCGTAAATCCTCCAGCCATCTGAATAGCTTCATACAAACGACTGTCCGATGTCAGTTCATACACTCCCGGAGACTTCACTGCCCCGCATACATGTACATAACAGATCTGTAGTTTTTCCTGCTTAAGGCCATCTTTTTCTGTCATGTTATCATCCGTTCCCGCTTCTGATCCTTCAGCCTCTTTTGCAGTATTTCCATCTGCTTTTTCCACATCCGGTTCATGCCCGTCCAACGAAATAAGTTCCGTCTGTTCCTGTGATTTTCGGTCTCTGCATCCGGTCAGATTCACGACACATATCATACTCAGTATCATGGTAAAGATCAGCAATATACGGCATATTTCCTTCTGTATTTTTCTCTGTTCTGTTATTCTGTTCTGTCTTTTTTCCCTATGCATAACTTCTCCTTTACAGCCTGTCGAAAACTGTAAATCCCCGCATATGCCTAGTGAAATAATTGTACTATTTCCACTGAAAAATTGCAACACCAATCAGGGCAATGGACATTCCAATAATTTTACGGATTTCCAGTGGTTCTTTGTCTACTCCGAACAATCCGAGAAGTTCTATTACGTACGCTACGATCAACTGCGAGATTACAATCAGAAGTGCTGCCTTCGCCGGTCCCAGTGCCTCCATACTCTTGATCACGGTCCATGTGATCCCTGCACCGATCACTCCTCCGAGGAGTACATATTTGGGCTCTACCTTCCACAAATTCCCGATAGAATCCCGCCCGGCGATCAGCCATGCCGCTGCACACAGCAGAAATGCACTAAACTGCACCCATCCATTACTCACCCACATCCCCGTTGTCTTCGTCACCTGCGTATTAAATACTCCCTGTACACTCATAAGCGCTCCCGACAAAAGCGCAATCAAAAAACCAGTCATCTCCATACCTCCTGCTTATGCAGATAATATGTCCCATGACTGGTTTTTTATGCTGTTAATTTCAAAAAATATTACAGTACCTTCTTTAAAATCCGGATCATCTCATCCACATGCTCTTTTTCAATAATAAGAGGTGGTACAAAACGGATCACATCGTTTCCGGCTCCGATGATCAGAAGTCCTTCTTTTAAGGCCTCTTTCGTAATCTCGGATAATGGCTTTGTCACCTGTATTCCCTGCATCAGTCCTTTTCCTTTAACGGCCTTTACGCAGTCACATTCTGACTTCAGTTCTTCTAGTTTTTCTGTCAGATATGCACCGAGTTCCTGCACATGTGCCACAAGATTCTTTTTCTCAAAAATCTCGATCGTCTTACTTACAGCTGTACATGCCAGAGGATTTCCGCCGTAAGTAGTTCCGTGATCACCTGGCTCCAGTGAATACTTCGCGATCTCTTCTGTCATTGCAAACGCTCCTACCGGAATTCCGCTTCCGATTGCTTTTGCCATAGACATAATATCAGGTCTGATACCATAAGACTGCCATGTGAACATGGAACCGGTTCTTCCCATACCACACTGCACTTCGTCACAAATCATCAGAATTCCTTCTTCATCGCAAAGTTTGCGGATCCCTTTCATAAATTCCTCTGTAGCCAGATTGATGCCGCCTTCTCCTTGAAGCGGCTCCAGGATAATCGCACATGTTTTGTCTGTTACCAGTGCTTTTACACTGTCCAGATCATTATATTCTGCAAATGACACTCCCGGTACAAGTGGCTCAAACGGTGCACGATATGGATCATGACCTGTTACCGATAACGCTCCAAAGCTTCTTCCATGAAAAGATTCCTTCATAGCAATGAATTCATAACGGCCGGTTCCTTTTTTGTATGCATATTTTCTTGCCGCTTTTAAAGTTCCTTCTACCGCTTCTCCGCCACTGTTGGTAAAGAAAATCCGATCCATTCCGGTAATACGTTTCAGATCTTCTGCTGCTTTTCCACATACAGTATTGTAATACAAATTAGATGTGTGAAAAAGCTTGTCAATCTGTGCTTTTAATGCTTCATTCAACTCCTGATTGCCGTATCCCAACGAAGACACCGCATATCCGGCTGCAAAATCCAGATATTTCTTTCCTTCTGTATCATACAGATATACACCTTCACCGTGATCTAACACAACCGGAAACTGGTTATAAGTATGTAACAAAGCTTCGTTTGTTTCTTTCATATATTCATTCATAGCTTATTCTCCGTGATAATATCTTTCTTCTACATCATTTTTGATTGCTGTTCCGATTCCCTTATTCGTAAAGATTTCAAGAAGCAGGCAGTGTGGAATTCTTCCATCCAGAATATGTACTCTGGATACACCGTTTTCGATTGCATCAATACAGTTCTGGATCTTCGGAAGCATACCTCCACCGATATATCCTTCCTCCATCAGTTTCTTCCCTTCGGAAACATTTAACTCTGAAATCAATGTAGACGGGTCATTCGGATCTTTGTATACACCTTCAATATCTGTTAAGAATGCAAGTTTTTCTGCATTGATTGCTTTCGCGATTGCACATGCCGCATCATCCGCATTAATGTTATAAGTATTGTATTCATCATCCAGACCGATCGGTGCAATAATCGGAAGGAAATCTTTTTCCAGAAGATCATAGATGATATCCGCATTCACTTCTTTGACATCGCCGACAAATCCGATATCTTCACCGTCTGCCAGTTTCTTATCCACTTTCAGAAGGCCGCCGTCTTTTCCACTGATACCAATGGCTCTTACACCGAGCTGTTCCACTAACTGAACAAGACTTTTGTTAACTTTACCAAGAACCATCTCTGCGAGTTCCATCGTCTCTGCATCCGTCACACGAAGTCCATTGATAAAATGTGGTTCCATGCCGACTTTTCCAACCCATTTGCTGATCTCCTTGCCACCGCCATGAACGATGATCGGTTTGAATCCAACTAATTTGAGAAGGGTTACATCCTGAATGACTCTTGCTTTTAACTCTTCGTCTACCATGGCACTTCCACCATATTTTACTACAATAACCTTACGGTTAAATCTCTGGATATATGGAAGGGCTTCAATCAGTACTTCTGCTTTGTCCAGGTATTTCTGCATTGCTTTTTCCATCTTTTGATCTCCTGTCTTTTCATTTCTGTCTGTTTGCTGCATCTGTATACTTTAATCTTTGCATTCTGAATTAGCTTCTGTAATCTGCATTAATCTCAATATATCCGTGAGTCAGGTCACATCCCCATGCTGTTGCTGTCTTATCTCCCATCTTCACATCTGCAATTGCTGTAACTTCCGGCTCAGACAGAATTTTAGTTGCCTCTGCTTCGCTGTAATCTACAGCCGTACCATTTTCAATGATCTGGATTTTTCCGGCTTTACTCTCAAAGAACAGGTCAACTTTTTCAGGATCGAACTGTGCTCCGGAATATCCCATTGCGCAGAGAATTCTTCCCCAGTTTGCATCATGTCCTGCAATCGCTGTCTTTGTAAGATTAGAGCATACGATAGATTTTGCAAGTGTCTTTGCCTGTTCTACGCTCTCACAGCCAACTGCCTTGACTTCGAATAATGCAGTTGCACCCTCTCCGTCTCCTGCAATCTTCTTTGCAAGATATTCGTTGATCGTATGTAATGCTTCTGCAAAATTTTTATAATCTTCTGTTCCATATGTGATCTCCGGGTTCTCTGCCAGACCATTTGCCAGCAATACAACGGAATCATTCGTAGAAGTATCTCCGTCTACAGAAATCATGTTGTAGGTATCTCCGACATCTTCGCTTAATGCTTTCTGAAGTGCATCCTTTGTGATCACTGCATCTGTTGTAATAAATGCAAGCATCGTACACATATTCGGATGGATCATTCCGGATCCTTTTGCCATACCTCCGATAGTTACTGTCTTGCCGCCGACTTCGATTGTAACAGCCAGTTCCTTCGGAAATGTATCGGTTGTCATAATTGCTTTAGCTGCTTCTGTTCCATTTTCAAGTGTATCATTCTTCTTTCCTGCCAGCGCTTCGATTCCAGCTGTCAGTTTGTCGATCGGAATCTGTTTTCCGATAACTCCGGTAGAACCGATGAGAACACCGTCTGCGGAAATGTTCAGTGCTTTCGCTGCTGCATCTGCTGTATCTTTACAGTATCCAAATCCTTCTGCTCCGGTGCAGGCATTGGCGATTCCTGAGTTTACAACGACTGCCTGTGCTTTTGCCCCGCTTTTTACAACCTGCTGATCCCATTTGACCGGTGCTGCTTTTACAACATTTGTTGTAAATGTTCCTGCTGCCACGCATGGAACCTGGCTGTATACCAGTGCCATATCCGTTCTGTCTTTATACTTAATTCCTGCTGCTGTACTTGCTGCTTCAAATCCTTTTGCTGCGGTTACTCCGCCTTTTACCTGTTTCATCTGTTCTTCCACCTTTCTTAATTCTCTCATTTTATATTACCGGCTGTTCATTAGTCTCAATTTTCTCGTTTTATCTGCCGGTTCTTTTATATGCTCTTTTATTTTATCTTCCTAATCTGCTTACTGGATAAACGCCGTGATATTTGCTTCATTCAATGTAAAATCATAATAATTCAGATCTTCTCTTTTTGTCCATCCGATTTCTTTCCAGAATGCATTGCCGATATCGTTCTGTGTAAATGCGATCAGAGATACTTTGTTAATACCTTCTTTTTTCAGTGCTTCCATGGTAAATACTACCATAGCCTTCCCGATTCCCTTCATCCTGTGATTTACATCTACACACACATGATACAGACAGCCTCGTCTTCCATCATGCCCGCAGAGAATCGCTCCGACGATTTTTCCGTCTTCTTCGGCAACTACGCTTGTCGTAGGATTTCTTTTTAAAAAGCGTTCTACGCCCTCTTTCGAATCATCCACACTTCGTATTCCGAATCCCTTGATGCTCATCCAAAGCGCGTGCACCTGATCGAAATCTTCAATTGTCATTACTCTTATATTCATATGTATTATTTTTCTCCTCTGCCTGTATTTTCAGATGAACTTAGGATAATGCTCCCTTACATTTCATCTTATCTGCATCCTTTTTCCGAAAATTTATGGGAACATTGGCACCAGTTCCAGACCTTCTGTCTCCGGAAGTCCGAACATCAGGTTCATATTCTGTACTGCCTGTCCTGCCGCACCTTTTACCAGGTTGTCAATGGCTCCCATCATGATGATACGGTTGGTTCTTGGATCGATCTTGAAATTGATGTCTACATAATTACTTCCTTCTACCCATTTTGTCTCCGGGCATACATCCTTTTCCAGAACACGGACGAATTTCTCATCTTTATAATATTTATCATAGATTGCTTTGACTTCTTCGTAGGTCACATCTTTTTTCAATGTTGCATATTCCGTCGCCAGAATTCCTCTGTTCATCGGAACCAGATGTGGCGTGAAGTTGATCAGCACTTTCTCTCCTGATGCATATCCGAGTTGTTCCTCGATCTCAGGTGTATGTCTGTGGCTTGCAACACCGTACGCTTTCATATTCTCATTCACTTCACAGAAAAGGTTCGGCACTTTTGCACCACGTCCTGCTCCGGAAGTTCCGGACTTGGCATCCACGATCAGGGTATTCATATCAATGATTCCTTCTTTTGCCAGTGGATAAGCAGTCAGGATCGAACAGGTTGTATAGCATCCAGGATTGGCTACCAGTCTTGCTTTCTTCACATCTTCTCTGTTGATCTCGCAAAGTCCGTATACCGCTTCTTCGATATACTGTGGGCTCTTGTGTTCAATTCCATACCATTTTTCATAAGTAGCAACGTCTTTGATACGAAAGTCTGCACTTAAGTCGATGATCTTTGTCTCACTTAAAATCTTGTCATTCATCATCGATGCGCAGAATCCCTGTGGCGTTGCAGTAAAGATCACGTCTGCCTGCTTTGCCAGTTCTTCCATATTATCATCCAGACATTTCGCATCTACGATCTGGAACATATTCTGATATACATCTGCATATTTCTTATCTATATAGCTTCTGGAACCGTACCATACAATCTCAGCATCTTTATGTCCGGCGAGAATTCTTACCAGTTCTCCCCCGGCATATCCAGTTGCTCCAATAATTCCAACTTTAATCATCTATATAACACCCTTTCCGATATTGAATTTTTATAAATTATCGTACGTTTTATAGTACCCCAATTTCCTGTAATTGTCTAGTTTGGTCGGATTGTTTTTTCAAAATCCATTTATTTACTTTTGTGTGGTAAAAGAGGAACTTGCATAATTATACATCTATAGTGTATATTATGCAAGTCCTTTTTAATTATATTTCTGTTTAGTTCATCATCATGGCTTACCCCGGTCCATGAGAAACTGCCAGCGACAGATTATCAGATTATATAGATACACTTCCGGTCTCACAACGGTTACGGTTCAGCTGTTTAATTATTATAGCATGCGATAACGCGAGGAAGAAAAGGAAGAGAGTCCAGCTGCACGCAGCTGGACTCTCTTCCTTTTCTTCCGGCCGGGTATCAGCCGTTTAATAGATTAAACAGAAATCTCCTTCTTCTTCACCTCCGGATCCACCAACACATTCTGATACCGGTAAATACTAAGTAATATTCCAAACATAATATAACTGATCATCATCCCACTTCCCCCGGTCGTCAGAAACAGGCAATAATTATTTGAAAGTGGAAAATATCCAAGATTTTCTAATACATATCCAATGAACTGAATAAGCAGGACCACCACACATCCGGTTCCCATAATCATGCCGAGTTGATTTTTCTGGTGTCCTGTCTTTTGCAGGAACCATATCAGAATGCCTCCTACAATAGCAATTATCAGAACCGCTGCAAATATTCCATAATAATGTATAATAAAGGTCAGCATATAATCTCTGTTAAAGAACTTTATTTTTTCACAATCTCCACGTCCGGCAAGATGTGCTCCGGAGATCATATTTCTTATCATTCCCCCTAAGGTTCCGTCATTGCTTTCCGGATGGATAAAAGCGGATAGTCTTGCCATCTGATAATTTGCTACAGAGTCCAGTTTTACGAACACCCCAATTCCTGCTGCCGGGAGCAGAATTACCAGACTCCACAGTGTAATCAATGTTCTTTTTCTATTCACCTCAAACCATTCTTTCCAAACTGCAATTGATAACAGAATCATAAATGTAACTTCTACGCTGATTGCCATGGACAGATTCGGAATGCGTAAGATGATCCACACCGGCAGTATCTGCCACAGTATTGCCTTTACAACACCGGAATAACCAGATTTTTTTCTTCGCATGCTATACAATGTTGCCGCATATGCAGGAACAATCAGATATAAAAATGGACGCAGCGGTAATACCCGGCCAAATAAAAACAGGATCCCGTAAGCAGCTCCATTGATATATACTGCACCCATGAACAGGCTCAGTCCCATAACCACGATCCAGCCTCCGGTTAACAACTTGCCATACTTTCCTATTCTGCTGTAATCAAAATAACAGATTCCTATCATACAAGCCAGACCAATGATCGTCCACATAACACTTTTCAGATAGTTGATATTACCACCAATTCCCGATGCGATCCATTCTACATCTCCCGGATTATTTCCTGCATCTGCCAGGATGCTTGTTCTTATGAGATACATTAGTACAATTCCTGCCAGATTCAAAATCGCGATCAGTCCGATCATCTTCCAGGCCATCTTCGGTCGATGGATACGGTCCATCTCAACACCAACCTCTACCGGATCACCCATTTCCAGAACTGCCGCTTCTTCTGCTTCTTCGACATTCATTCCTGCTTTCATATAATCACTTTTCTGATCTTCGATGTGTCCTTCCAGTTCTTTTGTTACCAGCGGAAGTGCCCGCTTACACCGGATCTGTTCTGTTACCGTCTGTATATATTTCTTTTTATCCAAAGCACACACCACCCATCACATCCAGAACCGCTTTTGAATACTCTTTCCATTCTTCTGACTTCTTTTTTAATTCTTTTTTTCCAGATCTTGTAATATGATAATATTTTCGGATCTTTCCGACTGCTTCTTTCTCATAAGACTCTACGAATCCTTTTTCTTCCAGACCATGCAAAAGCGGATACAAAGTTCCTGCTTTTAACTCAAATACATTCTTTGATTTTCCCCGGAGGGTATCGATCATTTCATATCCGTACATGTCCTTTTCTTCTAATAATTTTAACACCAGCATCGTAGTACTTCCTGATACCAGACTTTTGTCTACTGCCATCTTCTCTTACCTCCTTTTTATAATCCAGTATGTAGATTATCTACATACTATATCGTTCGTCTATATATTATATCGGCAATCTACACAAGTCAAGATTTTTATTATTTTTTTACAAATTTCCTTACGAATGCATTGCAACAAAAAAATTCCGTGTCCTACTCAGCTATCAACTGAATAAAACACAGAATTTCTTATACTATTCTTGCTTTATACTGTTTTTTCTGTCAGCTCTTGCCGTCCTTCCGTTTCGGATGTCAGCCAGTTCACAACCGAACTTGTTCTAAGCTTCTTCAATAATATGTCTTGCTACATACACCCCACTTGCAGATGCATGCGAAAGTGAATGTGTCACACCACTTCCATCTCCGATCACATACAGTCCTTTATGACAACTTTCCAGATTTTCATCAATATCTACTTCCATGTTGTAGAATTTAACCTCCACACCATACAGAAGTGTATCATCATTAGCTGTTCCCGGTGCAACTTTATCCAGCGCATAGATCATCTCAACAATACCATCCAGGATTCGTTTTGGAAGTACAAGACTTAAATCTCCCGGTGTTGCTGATAAAGTCGGTGTTACCAGGCCCTCTTCGATACGTTTCTCTGTACTTCTTCTTCCACGTACCAGATCACCAAAACGCTGTACGATAACCCCTCCGCCAAGCATATTGGAAAGTCTTGCGATACTTTCTCCATATCCGTTACTGTCTTTGAACGGCTCTGAGAAATGCTTTGCAACCAGAAGGGCAAAGTTTGTATTATCTGTCTTTTTCTCGTTTCCTTCATAGCTGTGTCCATTTACCGTGATGATTCCGTTAGTATTTTCATTTACAACAATTCCGTTTGGATTCATACAGAATGTACGTACATTATCTTCGAATTTTTCTGTTCGATATACGATTTTGCTTTCGTAAAGTTCATCTGTCAGATGTGAGAATATAACAGCCGGAAGCTCTACTCGAACACCGATATCTACACGGTTGGATTTTGTAGGGATTTCCAGATCCTTACATACCTTTTCCATCCATTTACTTCCGCTTCGTCCTACAGATACAATACATTTTTCACATTCATAACTGCCTTTTTCACATACAACTTTGTAGCCATTTTCAATCTTTTCAATTGTGTCTACCGGTGTATCAAAATAGAAATCCATATGGTCTTTCATCTGATTATACAGATTCTGAAGTACCACATAGTTGATATCTGTTCCAAGATGACGAACCGATGCATCCAGAAGATTTAACTTATTCTGCAGACAGAGTTTTTTGAATTTGGTTCCTGCCGTAGAATAGAGCTTTGTTCCTTCTCCACCGTTCTCCATGTTGATCTCATCCACATATTTCATCAGTTCTACTGCCTGTTTCTTTCCGATATACTCGAACAGAGTTCCACCGAAGTCATTCGTAATGTTGTATTTTCCATCCGAAAATGCTCCGGCTCCTCCAAATCCGCACATGATCGAGCAGCGCTTACAATTGATACAGCTCTTGATCTTATCTCCGTCAATTGGACATTTTCTCTTTTCAAGCGGATAGCCTTCTTCAAATACAGCAATCTTACATCCCGGTTTCTTTTTCATCAACTCATATGCCGCAAAGATTCCTCCGGGACCTGCTCCAATAATAATTACGTCATAATTCATACGTATCTTTCTCCTTTTATATATAAAAATATTATTTCGAAATTTTTTCTTGCGCTGATATTTTCTTAATTTATTTTTTGCGCAAATTGCCGGATATATTTTACGTTGTCGTCATGGATTCGTCAAGCATTTTTCGCAAGATCTTTCATCATTTCTTAACTATGTTTTTTAATCGAATTATGTAAACTTATCTAATCCCCTTTTAATTTTCCATTTATTATATTCAAATATTCATCCATCATACACTTCCCCTTTATTTTATGCATATTTTTGCATATTTTTTAATTATTTTCACTTTTTTATCATTTTTTCTTGCATAA
>NZ_JAMOYX010000099.1:0-1666 GCF_023669465.1 Dorea sp. MB18-49 | reverse complement strand
CGTAAATAGTTTTTAAATTTTCATAATCTTCCATATAAAAATCTGATATATTTGAAAATGAATAAAGATCATTAATTGCATATCTAAATGCCTCGATATTTTCAGTATTGCTTTGTTCTATTAATGTCAGAATCCTGCCTGGATCCATTTTAGAAATAAAACTTTTAGGTACTACTTTTCTATGTTCCGTAACATACTTGTTAACATTTATTCCCCATGAATTTACATCTTCTAACATCTTTTCCATCTCTTTTTCTTGATAACTGTTATTCTTTTCTTCTATTTCAACATTTAATTCTCTGCTCTTTAGTGCATAAAGCTTTTTATCATCTTCATTTATAAAAAAACTATATCCTCCTTGTAATTCTATTCTTTCAGAAGCATTTCTAATATTATTTTTCATATATTCCACAAGCTGGTTTAAAAAAGCTTCATCAAAACCAATAGACACCAAAGCAACAAAATTATGTAATATATTCAGATATGTAGCAAACGAATACTTATCTTCGCCCATCTTCAAAATAATCTCTTCCATAAGCACCTTGACGGTTTTCTCATCCATACTTCCCCAACTTTGTATTTGTCTCGCCGGATCGTTTTCGCTCTCGGCATTTTTTTGCTCAAATTCCTCATACAAAGTAACCGTTTCAACAATTTCCCTCGAGTTCAACTTGCCATATAACACAAATTCATCAACAAACTTAAACGCTAAGCATTGATTTCTAAAGTCGAACCATCCATACAATGACCTCAACTCAAATAATTTTGGTTCTTCCCATTGCTCTATTTCTTTTCCAGTTTTATATTTCACAGATATCAAAAATATATAATCAATCATCTTTTCGAAAGTTTCTACATGTTGCTGTAAGCAATCATAAAGAGTTACTACTTTTGACAAAAAGAAAAGAAATGTCCGCAAATTAAAATGTTCATAATATTCTGCAATTTCTTCAATTTTATTTGCTTTATTGAGTAGAATTTCTCTCAATTTTTCGTCATTATTTAAGTTTCTTTCAATTAGATTGGTTATCATTTTCAGATACTCTGGTTGATATTTTACCGTTTCACCAACTACTTTTTCCTTTATTTGCTTATATGCCTGATTCCGAGCAAATACAACCTCTACTCGTTTCATTAATTTTTGAAGCGATATTTTCTGTTTTTCTGATCTTGTAGTACTTTGACTTCCATTATATCCAGAATTTTCTTCTGATTCTAAAAAGCCAAAATCCAAATTATCCTGAAGACATACTAATAATTCTTCTGGATCCACATCAAGTCTGGAAGCTGTATTAATTTCAGCTTCATTAGCGATAAGGAGAACTTTAACCTGATCATGTTCTATAAAATTATTAATATATCCCAGGATATCATTAACATTACAACTTGTTCTTTCCAAATCATCAAATATAAAAATACAGTTTTTTAAAGAAAAGCCTGTTGATATTTTATTAATGATGTTTTCTATATCAATTCCCTTCGAATCTTTTATAACATCTGACACAATTTTTGAAGTAGTGCCCAACCATGTAGGAATCTGAGGAGTGTGTTTCTTTAAAAATCTACCTGTTGTCATCTTATCTGCCATAACTTTTCGTAATTCCAAATATAATAATCTGGAAATTTCTTCCGTTTCTTTTATTCCATAAAGAGATACATACAGGAT
>NZ_JAMOYX010000098.1:0-1674 GCF_023669465.1 Dorea sp. MB18-49 | reverse complement strand
TAATAAAGGAATACGGAGGGTATAATATGTTAAACGGTTTAAACAACATTGTAAACTTCCTGAATGGTTACATCTGGGGTGTAGGAATGTTGGTACTGATTGTAGGAAGCGGTTTATATTTTACAATCAGACTGCATGGTTTCCAGTTTGTACATTTTAAGGATATGTGGAGCAGAATTATTGACAAACAGGATTCTGACTCGGGAATTTCGGCATTCGGTTCGTTCTGTACGACTATGGCAATGCGTGTCGGTACAGGTAACGTAGCCGGAGTTGCGGTAGCAATTTACATGGGAGGTCCGGGAGCATTGTTCTGGATGATCCTTGCAGGTATGACGAACTCAGCAGTATGCTTCGCAGAGTGTACACTGGCAGTTCTGTATAAGACACGTATTGACGGCCAGTATCGTGGTGGTGGAGCTTATTGTGCAGAGAGAGGTCTTGGATGGAAGAAATATGGTACATTTATGGCCCTGATCCTTATGATCGGAACTTCTGTATTCATGCCGGCAGCAGCTACATATACAATCTGTGACGGATTCCATAATGCGATCAAGATTCCGATGTGGGTAAGTGCATTGATCATTGCATTGATTCTTGCAGTAGTAGTTATCGGTGGTGTAAAACGTATCAGTGCGATCGCATCTATGATCGTACCATTCATGGTAACGGTATATCTGATCGCAGCAGTTGTAATTATTGTTATGAACATTACAGCAGTACCGGCACTGATCAAAACAGTTGTAACAGCAGCATTTGCCAAGAATGCAGTATTTGGTGGAACAATCGGTGTGATCATCCAGCAGGGTGTTAAGAGAGGTACATTCTCAAGTGCATCTGGTATGGGTGAAGCATCTCCTACAGCAGCAGCGGCAGAGACAAGCCATCCGGTAAAACAGGGTATGGCCAATGCAGCAGGTGTATGGCTTGATACAGTTATCGTCTGTACTGCATCAGGACTTATGATTCTGTTAACAGACTGCTTTAATACAGCAGGCGGATATGTCGGAAGTGGCTCTACAGAACTTCCTGCACTCGCAGCAGCAGGAACGAACGGAGTTATCTTCGTACAGTTAGCATGTAAGACAGTTATGGGCAAGATCGCTCCTACATTTATTGCGATTATGTTAGCACTGTTCTCATTCACATGTCTGATCAGTTACTACTATGAAGCAGAGACAGCAGCTATGTATCTGTTCCAGGGTGAATCAAAAGCAAAAGTACGTAAAGTTGTTACATGGATCATGAGAATTGCAATGCCTGTTCTGATCTTCATCTGGGGTAACCTGGAATCAGATATCGCATGGAACTTATCAGATCTTGCACTTGGAAGTTGTACATGGGTAAATATGTTGATCGTGCTTCTGTTATCACCAAAGGTAATCGCACTTTATAAAGATTACGAAGAACAGATGAAAGCGAAGAAAGATCCATATTACAATCCGGATAAAATCTCATGGTCCGGAGTTGATAAAGAGATGTGGAAAGATATCAATAAGAAATATATTGAGAATGATAAATAAATCTTGAAAAAAAGGCCCCCGGGAGACTGGTATGCTCCCCGTCAAGAGGACAATAAAAAATAATAAATTTTTGTATCGTCAGCCATGCTATGGCTGGCGATATTTTATGCTGCTTTTGTATATTGCTCATGATATTTCATTGGTGTCATTA
>NZ_JAMOYX010000097.1:0-1976 GCF_023669465.1 Dorea sp. MB18-49 | reverse complement strand
ACATTTCTACCAAGATGAATAAAACAAATCATGGGATGGGAATAAAATTAATGCAAAGAATAGTAGATAAATATAATGGTTTTTTGAGTTTAGAGAATGATGATAATTACTTTGTGGTTATAGCTGTTTTAATTGAAAAAATAATGTAGATTATAGATGTCCGACGGCACACTGTGGGAGGTGTAAACCGCACTTTAAATTCTGTGGAAACACCTTCCCGACTGTGCAGTCCGGGAGGTGACCGCAAGCTGTCAGCGGTACGACCGCACAGTGTTGTAGATTTGTTTGAGAGGCAGATGAACTGCTTTTGAAACAAGGCTATGACATATGCCACAGCCTTATGATATGTATATTGAAAACTTCATCAGTATAATCCCTGATTATCTACTGCAGCACGGATGATTTCAGCATCAATGATCTGTTTATTCTGTTGAGAGCCGAGAGTAAGAGCATCCGTCATCAGGTTATCAATCAAACGGGGATTGCCCTGGGTAAAACTATGGGTAGCGGCAAGCGCTGCAGGGTCAATGATGGAATCGGCGGCTCCGGCAAGGTTGAGTTCGTGAAGAATGTACTTGGATACTTCTTCATCGCTTAATCCGGCGTAATTGTAGTGAACGGTGATGCGCTGTCTTAATGCTTCGTGAACTGGTTTGCGAAGTGTGTCGTTCAGATGGGATTCACCGCAAAGAATAAGGGTAAAGTAATTCACGGAGTCATATCCGTAGTTCATGAGCATTTTGATGTCGTTCAAGATATCAGTTCCAAGATATTGAGCCTCATCGATAGCAAGAAGTAGCGGCTGGCGCTTTTCCTTATATAGATATGTGATTTGTTGTTGTATTGCCTGGAACATACCGGTTTTGCCACCTTTATCGGAAACACCAAGAATGGCACAGAGCTGCTTGTAGAAGTCAGCAACGCTTATGGTAGTTGCATTGAGATGACTGCTTACGAGACAGGCGTAAAACATTAGGACATAGATCCTGTAAGACCTGCTGGCAGCACTCATTGTATGGTATGGAGAAGGAACGAACTTTGGTCGGGGCTGTTTCTTCTCTTTTTTGTTTTTTAGTGACAGAATTGACTATAAATGATAAGAGGGGAATGGTCAATAGGACAGATAAAAACGTGCCGTAAAAAACAGCACGTTAGAGTAGGTACAATATGAAGGAAGTTAAATTTAATCTGCGGTATATGTACAGTAGGTAGGAATATTAATTTGACGCGTGACAATAGATGGATGGAAGAGGAAAAATATTTCGTCCATCTTTTTTGTTGGAGAAAGTTACGTTAAATTAAGGAATTGTTACATGAAAAAAATTTAAAACAAATATATGGTACGATGAAAACATATTGTTTCTCAATAAAGTAAGGAGTATTGGAGGTAAAAGTATGAGAGAAAAAATGAAAAAATTATTATTGAAAGCTAATATGGCAAATGTACTAGGAGCATTTGCACTATTAATAACAGTGGTGTCGGCAAATCGAAGTTGTGTATTTATATTTCATCAACCAGAAGCTCCTGATGAACTTAAACAATTGAGAAAATTCTAATGTGCTATTTGGCGGAGAAATTAACCAGTTATGTGATTAATAATAGTAGATACGATGAAGCAGAGTATAATATTTTGAAATATGGTTTTCAAGTGGGAATTGAATTAATAATATGTATGAGTGTAAATATGTTATTTGCAATCCATTTTCATATGATGGAGGAGTTTGTAATTCTCATTTTTGTACTTGGAAGTGTAAGATCATATTGTGGAGGATTTCATTTTAAGAGATATCGGTCATGTTTTTTAGGATCAAGTATTTTTATTTGTGGAATACTCTTAAGTGTAAAATGGTTTGATTTTAGTATGATTGTTATGTGGATAATGATAATACAATCATCGAGTTATATTTTGAAGCGAAAGCCAGTTGAAAATCCAAATAAAAGACTAGATATTAATGAAAAACAATATTATGGTCAA
>NZ_JAMOYX010000096.1:0-2145 GCF_023669465.1 Dorea sp. MB18-49 | reverse complement strand
AAGTATATGAACTGTATGAACCAAAAAAGGAAATACACAATAGATACAATTAAGAAATAAGATCAGAAGTCTTTTACACCAGAAAATAGATTTACAAGAAAAATAATCTGTTATTGAACCGAAAAATTGGGGTGAATTGGATTATTATCATATAATAGTATATAAAGATTGAAAAAGGACATAATTATGGTATAATTAAACCATAAAAGGAGGTGCTGATTATGCCACAAATAATTCCTATAAAAGAATTGAAAAATACTTCTGAAATTTCTGAGATGTGTCATAGGACAGAGGAACCTATCTATATTACAAAAAATGGATATGGAGATATGGTTATCATGAGTATGGAGAATTATGAATCGACAATGAAACAGCTTGCAATGTATCGCGATATTGAAATATCTGAAAGGCAGATCGAAACAGAGCAGGTAAAAGATGCAAGAAAGGCACTGGGTGAAATGAGGGCAAAGTATGGTTTATAAATTAAATGTTACAGATCATGCAGACGAATTACTTGATAATCTTGTGTATCATTTGATTTACCGCCTGAAAAACAAAGAAGCTGCAAAACATTTGTTAGATAGTGTAGAAAGTATTTATGACCGATTGGTGGAGAATCCATACCAATTTCCGAAAAGTCGGGATATGTATTTGGCAAAAAAAGGATATTATGAGGCGGTTATTCCACAAATGAATTATATCGTGATATTTGATGTAAGAAAAGATATTGTAAATATAGTTGGTATTTTTCATCAATTAGAGAATTATCTAAGCAAATTGTAATATAAGAAAATGATGTATTATATTAAAGAGCAATTGACATAAATTTGTATGAAGTTTATTGTAATAATACCAATAGGCAACTTGAGTGTCTGTTAAGCGAAGAAGTAAGGTGTTGTGCCAGAGGATTAATGCCTTGCGAGTTTTATAAGGGTTTGGCATTTACCACAATCTGGCTAGAGAATGCAGACTCTCAAAAAAAATGCCAGAGGCTCTGTTTTATACAGGGGCTTTCTTTTTGACTAAATTGCATGAAAGCAATTCACGAGGACTTGCCCAGTAGGAAAAGAGAGAAACTGATCATAATCTTTGATAAAAAAGTCAGGTTGATTATATTTAATCTTCCTGACTTTTCTACATATAATTAGGTATTACTATAGCTCATTTAAAACGTACTCTCGTGGCAGATTCCTCTTCGCACCGATAATATACAGAATTGCCGGCATATAACAGGAGAAAAAGATAATAACCTGCATAAGAAGCGGAAGCTTATAATTAAAATGTCCTACAGACGCTCCAGCATTAAAAATCATATAAAGAGTAACTACGATATCGAAGATAACTGCAGTTACCAACAAAATCTTCCCATTATTCACGAGCTGTGCAGATTTTTCGGTTGTGCCACAATCGCGTTCAGCGGTATTCCCAAATGATAAAGATAGCAAAAAGAAAGTAAGACCAATTGCTGCAACAAATAATACAAGTAATCCGGTTTGTGCAAGTTCAGACGGAATTATAATTGTATAAAATAATGCAAGTAATAGGATTAGTGAAAAAAGTGCTGTTCCAAGAATTCCTGTTAATTGATAATAAATTCCGGCACTTTTTAACAGATAGCGACCACCTGGAGCCTTGCTGCCACCGATAGAGTAAAGCAATTCATCACAAAATTCAGTTGGGGTCATGTCCAAAACATCTTCAAAATCTTCTCCACGTTTTTCAGCTTCAAGAGCCATTCCAGTAAGATCCCGTTCAAATTGCCTAATTTCAGAATCTAACAAAGGAAAGGTACGGATATGGCGCATCATTTGCCGTATTATTTTTTGATCTTTTTTATTCAACATGATTTTATACCTCCGTATCAAATACCTGGTTTACAGATTGGGATATCTGTTTCCAGTTTGTTTTAAATTCGTTCAAATATTCTACTCCATCTGGTGTAATGGAATAATATTTTCTGCTTGGACCCAGTGGAGAAGGCTGCATCTCAGAGGTAATAATTCCTTTTTTTTCAAGACGAACCAATAATGGATAAATGGTTCCTTCCTTTATATCTTTAAATCCATAACCCAGAAGAGTTGTAACAATTTCATAACCATAAGATGTATTTTTGGATAATATTTTTAAAATACATCCTTCTAATGT
>NZ_JAMOYX010000095.1:0-2183 GCF_023669465.1 Dorea sp. MB18-49 | reverse complement strand
ATGTATACAATATAAAATATAAGTACATGGAAAAACTTTGATAAGGAGAATAAAAATGCTTGGTTTAAAACCAATAAAAATGCTGCCAGCAAGGGAACGAGTAGCGGCAGCACTTAGAAAGGCGATTATTTCAAGACAGATCACAGAGGGGGAAGTCCTGACACTGGAGAATACGGCTCAGGAACTTGGCGTATCGATCACACCGGTCAGAGAAGCCTTTCAGATTCTGGAAAGAGACGGGCTGATCGATCTGAAGCAGAATAAAGGTGCAACGGTATTGGGAATCAATGAGACAACACTCAGAGAACATTTTCAGATCCGGGCAGCACTGGAAAGTGAAGCATGTGCGCTGTGTTGCAGGAATCACATCGATATGAGCCGGATTGAACAGGTTCTGACGGTCTCAAAAGAGATGATTAAAAAAGAAGATTATGAGAATTATTCGAAGCTCAATCAGTCTCTGCATATGGAGATTTGGACAGCAGCCGGTAATGAAAAATTGAAGAAAATGCTTTCTGAACTCTGGAGCGGATTATCTCTTGGAGTTAAGATGACAGAAGCAGAATATGCAAAAAAGTCAATAAAAGAACATGAAGATATCATTGAAAGTATGAAAAAATATGATACGATGGAGGCATGGAGAAGGATGCACCAGCATATAGAACGAAGCTTAGAAGATGTATTATCGGAGTTTTAGAAATAATAGTGCACAAAAAGAATAGGTAAAAATTATGTAAAACGTCGAACTTGTGATTAATGATTGACAAGTCCGGCGCTTTTGATTACAATTTGATTATGGATACATTATCATTTATAAATAATAAAAAATAAATGATAAGAGTAAAGGACAAAGGAGAAAGAAAAATGAGTAACAAGAACTTAATCGTGAACACTCCGGAACCAAAGCCTGGTATACTGGAGCGAGGAGATCTCTTTGCTATTGCGGTAGGAATGGTAATCGGATCAGGAATGGTAACATTGATCGGACCGGCGATGGCAATGACAGGATATTCCGTATGGCTGGCATATCTGACAGCTATCGTTATGGGATTTTTTATGGTATTTCCGTATATTATCCTGGGGGGAACTATGAGAGTGGCAGGAGGACCTTACTCGATTGTAACAAATTTATCCGGTGTAAGTGCAGGAGGACTGGTAGCGTATACGAAGCTTGTAACTCCAATTCTGAACAGCTCTTTTGCACTGGCATTAGGCTTGTATGTAAATAATCTTCTTCCGGGAATTACAGTAAAAGCAATTGCGGTTGTGGGAATCTGCATCTTATTTGTATTAAATCTTCTAGGAATGGATATTTTTGCAAAGGTTAGTAAGATCTTATCAACAATCCTGCTGATCACAATGGTACTTTATGTTGTCTTTGGACTGACACAGATCAAGCAGCCAATCTTCCAGTTCTCTGGGGATAAGATGTTTACCGGAGGCTTTAAAGGATTCATGCTTGCTGCATTACTTCTGATCAACTCAGCAAATGGATATTACAATATCCTCTGGTACGGAAAAGATGCAAAGAAAGCGACAAAGGATGTACCGTTTGCAAGTATGGCATGTGTGCCATGTCTTCTGTTCATCTATGTGGGGCTTGCCATGGTAACAGGCGGTGTGCTTCCGCATGATGAAGTTGCAGGAGCACCGACAATCTTACCGGCAGCGCAGGCAATCCTTCCTGGTGCAGTATATAAGATTTTCATGATCGGCGGACCAATCATGGCGATCATTACTACACTGAACGGTGTATTCAATGATGTCAGATATCCTCTTGCACAGGCTGCAAAAGACGGATGGCTTCCAAAGTTTATTTTAAAAGAGAATCGTTTTGGAGCACCGTATCTGATTTATACATACACACTGATCGTTGTTCTGATCCCAATCGTTACGGATATGAGCATTGTAACAATCACAAACATTTTCCAGGTAATTACATTCTTCATGAATGTGACTGTTGTATATGCAATTTCAAGACTTCCAAAAAGATATCCGGAAGCATGGGCAAAGAATAAATTCCATTTTTCAAATGGGGCATTATATACATTCTGTACGTAAGCGCTTAAATTTTAGACATGGATACAAAAATCCCCGGCCACATTTCTGCAACCGGAGCACCTTGATAATTCACATATGATTGATTATTGATTTGAGTCGTTTGCACGACGTTCGATTTCAGC
>NZ_JAMOYX010000094.1:0-2208 GCF_023669465.1 Dorea sp. MB18-49 | reverse complement strand
GGAAGCAAAATATTATCTTTTATCGATAAACTGTCCATAAGACAAAAGTCCTGAAAAATAAAAGAAAGTTCTGTTCGTCTGATTTTTGCCAGTTCTGTTCCATATATTTCTTTTGTATCTTTTCCTTTATAAAACACCGTTCCTTTTTCAGGTTTATCAAGCATCCCTAGAACTTTTAATAATGTTGTTTTTCCACATCCTGAACGTCCCATAATACCAACAAATTCTTTGGGTTCTATCTGAAAAGAAATATTTTCTAATACAGGACAACTCACTTTTTCCCCCTTACTCGATATATAATTATAACCTTTTTCCAAATGATCTACTGCTAAAATGTTTTGATATTCTACCGGCTTCATCTTTACTCCTCTCTTTCAATTCTTATAATATTTCTAATTCCAAAACAAATACTAATAAAAAGAAAAAGAAATATAATTCCAGTTATCGTCCCCATTAATTTCACCGCATATTGCTTGATCCATTCTAGCGATAATTTCTTTAAATATACCTCTGTCCCCATAAAAATAGTTGAAATTACTACTCCAAATATAATTGGAATTCCTCCTGTCCAAAAACTTTCTTTCATAATACTTTTTCTTATATTTCTATGCGTCATGCCTCCTTGAGAATAAAATATATATTTCCCTTTCTGTTCTGGGAAATCACATTCCATCTTAATGCTTAAAACAAAAAAGGAACATATTAAAAGAACGAATATATTAATAATTGCCGCCGATACATTAATAATTTTTGTTTTACTTATTTGTAACAATAAATTTTTTTTCTCGTAAACGATTCCGCTCCCATTTGTATAAGCACATATTTCTTCAATAACCTTCTCATAATTTTTCGGTATCTGCACCATAACTATAAGGTTGGGACCCTCAACCCTATTACATACCTTTTGATAATATGAATCTGAGAACACAATAATATGTTCCGAAATTTTATTTCCAAACACGCCTGTAAGAATTTTTTCTTCTTCTCCTACAATATTAAAAGATGTATCAAATTTGTTACTTGGCGTAGGGACTCCAGTTATATACTGCCATAGATCATCCTTTGCTTCCCCCATATAAATTCTTGGTTTCTTTGTACCAAAATCAATTCCCAAATAATTTCTTTCTGATCTTTCTCTCTGATAAACAACATATATTTCATTGTCTTTCAAATCTAATGATTCTTTTGTCCATTTTTCATATGCTGAAGCAGAAATTCCCATATGCTCCCCTTGATCAGTTGTTGTCACTCTAATACAAGGTTGTTTTTTTACTTTTATCTCATACTTTTGTTTCAGTTCGTCTATAAATGCTATATCTTTGTCACTTGCCATCCATACTACATCATAAGGATAATTCTGTGGTTCATTAACCGGAATATTATCGAATATAACTATAGAAAACCCATATAATGTAACTATAATAAATTCAGTAATTATAAAAGACATATTAATATTATAAAAAAATCTATGATACCAATTATCTAACCATGTAATTTTTTTATAATATTTATTTTCCTTTTTTCTTAGATAGCACAAATAATATGCCCCTATAGAAATCATTCCCAACAGTATTCCAATACTCAACAAAATTAACGGTATCCCTTTTGAAACTTTTCCCCAATAAAACCATAAACTAATATACGCAAGAAACATAAATGTCATTCCTAGAATAAACACTTTAGGTCTTGTTTTTACAGGTTTTCCACTTTTTTTCCCACAAGACAATAGAGAATCCATCCCCAAGCAAGAGATTGCTTCATCAAACACAATAAACAAAAGTCCGAAAACACAAAAACCGATAATTATAGTCATCCGGAAAGGCGAAAATCCATAATTTATCTCTGTAAAAATTATATTTGCAAAGATTTTTTCCAGTTCAATCTTTATAATTTCAGATAATATTGCCCCAAACAATATTCCGCCTAATATAGAAATCACAACAATTCCTAAATATTCACATCCAATAAATATGTACTTATGCCGTTTCTGAATTCCCATTACATCTAGCAAAACATAATCATAAGATCTTTTTCGTATATACGAAAAAATAATCAGAATCATCATAAAAACCAGAAGAAGGTAAGTTATTGAAAAATCAAAAAAGCTATAACTTTCTTCCGCATTACCTGTTGTCTGTCCATCAATTATCCACTGTAAACAATCACTTAAAGAATTTGATAAAAAGATAATTGTGACCATGAATATAC
>NZ_JAMOYX010000093.1:0-2578 GCF_023669465.1 Dorea sp. MB18-49 | reverse complement strand
CGGTACAAATGGATAGTTAGGTAAGAAGATAAAGGTTGTTTAATTGTTAAAAGCTCTTGCGGAAAAAAGCATTTTAAAATAATATATGATTGTAAGAGATGTATAATTTTTACAATGGAGAATAAGATATGTTTGGTAAGAACCAGATCATACAAAATCTTGTTGCGTATCTGCGTTATCAGAATCTTTATGCGATAAAAGAAAAGTGCCAGCACGGATCCATTCAGGTTCCATACAGTTACTATGACTGCGGTATACCGGATTATTTTACGAGTGTACCGCTGCACTGGCACAGTGAAATGGAATTAAATTACATAAAATCTGGAAATGGTTTTTTCAAATACGAGGATCAGACCATCTCTGCCAAACTGGGAGACATCTTTCTGATCCAGCCCAACGTCCTTCATGCTATCATGTCGGATGAGCACAGCTCTTTTTTTTATGATACCATTGTTTTTCATCAGAATATGCTGGTGGGAAGTTACGATGACCGTTGTTATACAGATATTCTGCTGTCGATCTTTTCTTCCAGACGAAGAGTTCTGGTCCCTGTATCTCAGGCCCCCCGGGGTATCATGAACTCCATGATTCGGTCCGGACTATTATGCAGTGTGCGCACAAAAATCTTGCAACGTCTGATCTGTTACTGAAAGGCGAACTGCTTCGCTTATTTTATCTGCTGGCATCGACACCGGGACTCTGCACCGAACACACGGTTTCGACAGAATCCCGGATGACCGAAACACTTCGGCTTGTTCTCACTTATATACAGAAACATCATTCTGAATCTGTCACCATAGAGCAGCTGGCAAAGATCGCTCATATGAGCAGCAGTTACTTTATGAGCTGTTTCAAACAGAATTTCGGTCTCGGAGCCATTGAATATCTGAATCAGGTACGTATCCGATCAGCATGCGACCTTCTGCGCAATACGGATCGCAGTATCTCCGACATTGCTTTCGATACCGGATTTCATAACCTTTCAAATTTCAATCGACAGTTTCGCACCAAGGTAGGATGTTCTCCTCAGACTTACCGAAAAGAATCCGTTCTTTCCTGATAGATCCAGTAAGTGATCATCAACATGATCCAGGCGCCGATCCAGGCAGATACTTCTGCCAGAGCAACACCACGAAAAGCCAGATATGGAGTCAGCAGCTTTACCATGACCACTCGAAGAGACACTTCCAGGACTCCTGAAAGCATCGGAACAAACGTATGTCCCATGCCCTGACACCCGTTGCGGAACACAAACAGCCATCCCAGAGGAAACAGACAGATGCCTGTAACCGCCAGAAAATCTCTTGTGTAAGAAATAATCGACGCATCATTCAACATGAAAGAAGTCAGAAACTCAGGAATACACAGCAACATCAAAGCCAGTGGAATATTTATCAGGATCGTCAGGATAACTCCTTCCCGGATACCGGTACGTATTCGCTCCTTTTTTCCGGCACCATAATTCTGTCCCACAAAAGTAAGAAGTGCCAGGCCCACTGTATTTGCCGGCTGTTCAAAAAGACTGAGGATCTTGGTGCATGCCGCATAGGCAGCCACATAGCTTGTTCCCATATTGTTGACAAATGTCTGCAATACCATTCCACCCACTGCAGTGACAGAATTCATAACGGCAACAGGCAGACCTTTCAATGTCAGTCTTTTGATGATTACACTCTGTGGTTTCCAGTCCGTTTTTTTCGGGATCAGATTTTTTTCCCTTCCTATGTAGTAACAGCAGTAAAGCGCAGACAGAACCTGTGCCAGAACAGTGGCTAACGCTGCGCCAAAAACACCCATATGCAGCGGAAAAACGAATAACAGATCCATCAGAACATTAGCAATGGCGGAAATTATCATTGCAAGCAGAGGCACCCGGCTGTTTCCGACGGAACGCAGAAGTGTCATGGCAAAATTATTAAAAATTGTAATGGTAGTTCCCGCAAGAATTGTTCCGAAATATTGCAGTGTTTCCGTCATCAGATCTTCCGGTGTATGGAGAAATGTAAATAATTGCCGCATGAAGGCCAGACTTACCACTGTGATCACAATCCCAATAGCCAGACAGATCCAGACAGACATTGCCAGCTCCTTACGAAGTTTTTCATAATTGCCACTTCCAAAAGACTGAGAAATACAGATTCCCAATCCTCCTGTCAGCCCAATTGCGAAACCAATGATCAGAAAATGTACGGAACCGGTATTTCCGACTGCTGCAAGTGCCGTATCGCCAATTCCTTTTCCCACCACCATAGAGTCTGCAAAGCTGTATAACTGCTGAAACAGATTTCCTGCCAGGATCGGCAGAAAAAACTGTACCAGTAAACGCATGCAGTTTCCCTGCGTCATATCATTCGTCGTGTTCTTACCCATTATGTTACCTCCTGATGTCTAAACGGTACTCTCCAAATACTGTCTGCTTTTAGCCAGTATTTTACTACTGAAATGATACTTTTTCTATGACATTACTATGCTGAAATATTAGCAGAAAGTTTCTTGTTTAAATTTTTTATGATGTTTTCAGAGTTATCTTTTGAATAATATCTCATTTTTGCTGCCGATAAATAGTCTATAATAATAC
>NZ_JAMOYX010000092.1:0-2917 GCF_023669465.1 Dorea sp. MB18-49 | reverse complement strand
AATATAAGGTATATGAAGATCATCTGATATTTATGATTTCTATCTATAATAACTGATAAGGATAAGGGAGATGAAAAGTATGTTGAAAAAAATATTTTTTAAACTACTGGGCGAAAGAAAAAAGGATTACATAAGAGTTATTTTAAGTGGAATCTTCTGTATATCGGTCGTATTTTTTTCTACGTCTGTTGGCAGCAGTCTTGTTTATATATCAACGGGACGACGGGCAACTATGACAGAATTAGTAATGGAAGTTGAAAAGAATTTTATTTTGCCGTATGTGTTACTGATCTTTCTCATGATTTTAATTATATTCGGCTATATTCGTAAACGATCCGGCGATTATGCAATGCTTAATATACTGGGAATCAAAAAGAAACACAGATATATGTATATTGGCTGTGAATATCTCGGAATCATTTTAGGATCAATTGCAGGAGGGGTGATTCTTGGAATATTGGAAGCAATGATCGTAAAAAAGATACTGGAAAATATTTTTCAAAATTATGTAAGCAACATATATTTGGGAATATCACCGTTAATTCTCACACTAATTATCAGCGTAATCATGTTTGGAATCGGCTTCGCCTTTTGTGATCAGTATATTGCCTGTATCGGAATTGACCATATAGTATCGGGAGGAAGTAATCATAACAGAGCAAGTAAGAATACACTGCTATTTTATCTTATAGGAGTTGCAGTATTTATTCTTACATTAGTTTCTATTGTTACATATTGGGGACAAATCGGATATACGATTCCGACAGCTCTGGGAATCATAACGGCAGTTATTTTTACTTTATTTGGCTGTAGATTATATCTTGAAAAATTAAGGAAACAAAAGAATAAATATTATAAAAAAATCCTTTGGCTCGATAACTGGTATGATCAGTTTTTCAGTCATGCCAATATCAGTTATATTGTCAGTGCTTTTCTGATTGTTATTCTGTTTGGATTTAATATTGTATTGGTAGACAATCTTCCTGTAAGGCAGCCGGAAAATTATCCGTATGACATAGTCTGGGGTGCCAATACAAAAGATAAAGCATTTATCGAAAAGTTAAAAGAAAAGTATAATGTTCAGACAGAATTCATTCCATCTATCAGAGTGACTTCAGGAAACTGTGCAGAACATACTGGAATTTCTGCAACAGAATATAAACGCCTTACAGGAAAGCAGGTTCATTTAAAAAATGATGAAATATACGTTGTATACCAATGGGACCGAAGCGAATATGGAACAATTGGTCTGGATTTCGGAAAGCTGAAACCAAGATTATACACCGGATGCGCTACTGCAGATATCTGGATTTATACTGCGAGAACATTACCAGGTAATAAATTTACAAGAAAATATACAATTAAGGGAAACGACAGAAGAATCATTACCGGGAATTTTAAAACAAGGGTTTTGAATACCAGCAATATGAATACGGATGTGTTTGAAGATATAATTGTATTTTCGGATCATGAATATGATAAGATTAGTCAAAAAGCCAAAGGGTCAAACCTTACAGTATTAATGAACGTAGCACAGAATTATGATGCTGTTGTAAATAAAATAGCTAATTATGCAGCAAAACATTCACAGATTAATTTCTTTGATTATCATGACGGAAATCTGATTTATGATAAAAAACCGTGCACAATAGAAAATCAGGAAAACCGAATGTTAAATGTAAGTGCGATGTTGATTGATATGCTTGTATTATTTATCAGCATAATCTTTATCTTACTAGAGAAAATATCCAGTGATTACGAAGCACTGGAATGGAAGTATTTATTCTATTACCGCACAGGAATGCCAGAGAAAAAGCGAAGAAAAAATATTTATAAAGAAATAACCATGACATCCAAAGTTGCCTTGATAACCGGAATGTTTATAGCGGCAGTAATGATATTGGTGAAAATATTATATAAGAAAATGCCGGTATATTGGACAAAGATTTATCTGGCAGAAGCGGCAGTAATGATTATAGGTATGACCGCTATTATCATGATAATCGTAAGAATTGCAGCATGGCGTTCATTTAAGCACAGTGAGAGGAGAAATAAGGATGAATAAAGAAAATATATTAGAAATTGATAATCTGGAAAGAAGCTATTCAACAGTCATGCCGGACGGAGAGACAAAGGTTTATTCTGTGCTAAGAGGAATTTCATTTCAGGTAAAACGAGGGGAATTTATTGGTATTATGGGAAGTTCCGGATGTGGGAAAACCACACTTTTGAAAACTATCGGAATGCTTAATAAGCCAAATGGCGGAAAAGTGCTCTATAACGGCGAAGATACAACAGAAATTTATGGAGATCATCTGGCAGAAATACGCCGGACGCAACTGGCGTTTGTTTTTCAGGATTTTTACTTGATGAATAGCTTAACTGTTCGTGAAAATATTATGATGCCATTGATATTAAATGAAGATGATCCTGTGGAAAGTTCTAAAACTGCAGAAACTATGGCAGAAAAACTTGGAATTTACAAGCTGTTAGATAAAAAACCTTACGAACTGTCTGGAGGTGAGAAACAGAGAACGGCGATTTGCAGAGCAATGGCAGAAAATCCAGAATTGATACTTGCAGATGAGCCGACCGGGAACCTTGATTCTAATTCATCCAAACAGGTTATCCATACATTGTCCTACATTAATCAGGAATTCGGGAAGACGATTGTCATGGTAACACATGACCCGCAAATGGCAAGCTATTGCAGTCGGTTAATTCTGTTGAAAGATGGTGTAATACTAGAGGATTTGAAGAATAGCGGAAATCAGGATGCATTTTATCAGGAGATCCTTGGGAAGATGAAAGAATTATAAAAAACAGAAGTAAACGTATTAGATATATCTACGTTTACTTCTGTTTTTCAATTGTGTAGGATGCTTTGAAGGAAACAGTAATTCCAGAAGATATATTT
>NZ_JAMOYX010000091.1:0-3142 GCF_023669465.1 Dorea sp. MB18-49 | reverse complement strand
AGACCCTTTCGTTCTTAGGGAAGGCGGACTGCCTTAGAACTTCTGCATCGTGACATCCAGCAACAAACACAATACCAAGTCTTTCTCATGGACCGGGGTAAGCCACGATGATGAACTAAATAGAAAAAATCTATTGACATCATGAAGCAAAATGCTATAATTAAAACAAACATATGAATAACTGTTCATATATTCAATTAATCAAACAACGAAAAAGAAAGGAAGTATTATCATGAAAAAAACTTACAAAATCGACGTAGACTGCGCAAACTGTGCAAACAAAATGGAGCAGGCAGCTAAGAACACAGATGGAGTAAAGGATGCAACTGTAAACTTTATGATGTTAAAGATGATCGTAGAATTTGAAGAGGGTGCAGATCCTAAGAAAGTAATGAAGGATGTGCAGAAGAACTGTAAAGTTGTAGAAGATGACTGTGAGATCTTCCTGTAAGAGAAAATACTCATAAAAACAGGATATACGCAGTATTTTGTGAAGGAAAATGATTGTGGAGCGGCTTCATCAGGCAGAATGAAGAAGCGTTGAGAAGAGTGCAAGGAGAAAGGCTGGGGAAAGATATGACGAAAAGACAGAAAAAATCTCTGACCAGAATTATTATCGCAGCGGTACTTATGATCATATTGAAGTTCCTGCCTGTAGAAGGGTGGCTGAAGTTCGTACTTTATATGGTTCCGTACCTGGTTGTCGGATATGATATTTTAAGGAAGGCGTTCAAAGGGATTCTGAATAAGCAGGTATTCGATGAGAACTTTCTGATGGCAGTTGCTACGATAGGAGCAATTGCGCTTGGTAACTATAAGGAAGGCGTATCGGTTATGCTGTTCTATCAGATCGGAGAATTATTCCAGAGTTATGCGGTCGGAAAGAGCCGCAGGAATATCAGTGATCTGATGGATATCCGTCCGGATTATGCCAATATTGAAAAAGACGGGGAACTTGAACAGGTAGATCCGGATGAAGTGGAAGTCGGAACGATTATCGTCGTTCAGCCGGGAGAAAAAGTCCCGATCGATGGTGTGATCGAAGAAGGAAGCAGTACATTGAATACCAGTGCACTGACCGGGGAAAGTGTTCCGAGAGAAGCGGCAGCCGGTGATGAAGTCATCAGTGGATGCATTAACCTGACTGGTCTTCTGAAGATCCGTACAACAAAAGAATTCGGAGAATCTACCGTATCCAAGATCCTGGATCTGGTAGAGAATTCAAGTTCCAAGAAATCAAGATCTGAGAACTTTATTTCCAAATTCGCCAGATATTATACACCGGCAGTCTGCTATGGTGCGCTTGCACTTGCAATCTTACCGCCACTGGTCAGAATGTTTGCGTTTGCGCTTGCGCCGGAATGGGGCGACTGGATCTACAGAGCACTGACATTCCTGGTTATCAGCTGCCCGTGTGCACTGGTGATCAGTATCCCGCTCAGCTTCTTTGCAGGAATCGGCGGAGCAAGTCATGAAGGTGTCCTGGTAAAAGGATCGAACTATCTGGAGACGATGGCACAGACAAAATATGTGGTATTCGATAAGACAGGAACCATGACGCAAGGCGTATTCGAGGTGAATGGAGTTCACCACAATACGATGCCGGAAGAACAGTTATTAGAGTATGCGGCACTTGCGGAGTGTTCTTCTTCTCATCCGATCAGTAAGAGTCTTCAGAAAGCATATGGCAAACAGATCAACCGTGACCGTGTGACAGAGATTGAAGAACTGAGCGGTAAAGGTGTGACTGCAAAGGTTGACGGTATTCCGGTAGCGGCAGGTAATGCCAAACTTATGAAATATCTGAATGTGGAATATAGTGAATGTGAAGAAGTCGGTACGATCGTCCATGTTGCAGTAAACGGAAAATATGCAGGACACATTCTGATCTCAGACAAATTAAAACCGCATGCAAAAGAAGCAATCAGAGATCTGAAAAAAGCGGGCATCACCAAGACAGTTATGCTGACTGGTGACATGAAGCGTGTGGCAGATAAGGTTGCAGAAGAACTGGGAATCGGAGAAGTGTACAGTGAGCTTCTTCCTGCAGATAAGGTTGCGAAGGTAGAACAGCTTCTGAGTCAGAAATCAGAGAAAGAAAAGCTTGCGTTCGTCGGAGACGGAATCAATGATGCGCCGGTACTGTCGAGAGCAGATATCGGAATTGCCATGGGTGCACTCGGATCAGATGCAGCAATCGAGGCAGCAGACGTTGTCCTGATGGACGATGATCCGAAGAAGATCGTAAAAGCAATCAAGATTTCCAGAAAATGTATGCGCATCGTATATGAGAATATTTACTTTGCCCTTGGAATCAAGGCAATCTGCCTGGTCCTGGGAGCACTCGGAATTGCGAATATGTGGATGGCAATCTTCGCTGATGTCGGAGTTATGGTCATTGCTGTATTGAATGCAATCCGCGCATTATTTGTGAAAAACTTATAGAAAAGGCTGGTGGGCAGATGGCAAAATTAGAAGAAGGAATGGAAGTATGTGAATCATGTGAGGTACATGAGAATCTTCTGAAGATCGTAAATGAAAAGATGCCGGAAGAAACGGAATTGTATGATCTTGCAGAATTGTTCAAGGTATTCGGTGATTCGACCAGAATGCGTATCCTGTTCGTGTTGTTCGAAGCAGAGGTGTGTGTCTGCGATCTGGCAGAGGCACTGAATATGACACAGTCTGCAATCTCACATCAGCTCAGGATCCTGAAACAGAACAAACTGGTTAAGAGCAGAAGAGAAGGAAAATCCGTGTTCTATTCACTGGCAGACGATCATGTGCGTACGATCGTAGACCAGGGAAGAGAGCATATTGAAGAAGATCTGTAGCATAAGAAGCTTATGTGAAAGAATACAAAGAATTAAAATTAAAAAAGAAAATATATAGTATAATGAATTGTTATGAGAAAGCGGGAAACCTGTATCAGATGATAGAAAGTCTGATACAGGTTTTTGTGTATCACCATGTGTTCGAAAGGAGCTGCCGGTGGCAGGTTCTGTAGATACCGAAATATGCATCCGAAATTGTAGATGTATTAGACTAAAGTATGAAAACCAGTCTATTTACTGGCAAATTATCAGAAATTAACAAACAATAAAACAAAATGCGTTTAATATTACACTTTCTTATATTTGTA
>NZ_JAMOYX010000090.1:0-3241 GCF_023669465.1 Dorea sp. MB18-49 | reverse complement strand
TATATTGACAATTTAATAACCATCTTTTACACTATGGTTACAAGGTATTCATTTCTAATTAATTTCGATATTCGAATGGAGGTTTGAGTTATGGAACAGAAACAAGAAAAATTTAGTACCATAGGTTACATAGCCGCCGCGTTAGGTATGTGTATTGGTACTGGTAATGTATGGCGATTCCCACGAGTGTGTGCGGCAAACGGTGGTGGAGCATTTATCATAGCATGGACGATTGCAATGCTGGTATTTGCAGTACCGCTCCTTTCCACAGAGATGGCATTCGGTAAAAAGACGAGACTTGGATGTATCGGTACTTTTCGTGATGCAGGTGGAAAGAAATATACATGGATGGGATTCTTTGTAGCAGCAGTATGTTTCTTCCTGATGAGTTATTATTGTGTACTTCAGGGATATTGTTTGAAATACGCAGTTAATTCTGTTACTTCAGCATTTAAACCGAATCTGTCAACAGAGACGACATCGGCAATGTGGACAGCATTTACAGATTCACAGGCACAGGTTATTTTATTCCATGCGATCGGATTTGCACTTGCATGTTTCATCGTTTATCAGGGAATTGCAGGTGGAATTGAAAAATTCTGTAAAGTAGCGATACCGGCACTGTTTATCATCCTTGTAGGATTAGCAATTTACGCAGTTACATTAAATGGAGCAAATCAGGGACTTCAGTATCTCTTTACTGTTAAGAAAGAGTATATTTTAAGCCCGAATACATGGATTCAGGCATTCATCCAGGCAGCATGGAGCACCGGAGCCGGATGGGGATTCATTATTACATATGCGAACTACGTAGGAGAAGAGGAAGATGTTCCGACAAGCTGTCTGATCATGGGACTTGGTGATAACCTTGGAGCAATCCTCTCGGCACTGGTAGTTATCCCGGCAATCTGTGCACTTTCAGCTACACCGGAGGCAGCGAATGAAGCACTCAGTCAGGGCAACTTCGGACTTACATTTATTTACATTTATCAGTTATTTACAACAATCCCGGGTGGAAGATTCATTTCCTTTATCTTCTTTGGATTACTTGCAATTGCAGCAATCACATCACTGTTCTCTATGATCGAAGTTGGAGTAAAATGTGTTGTTGACCTTGGATTGCCGCGGAAGAAAGCAGTTGTCAGTGTCTGCTTCGCAGGATTCTTAGTAGGATGCTTCTCATGCTGGTCACTGGTTAACATTGATAATCAGGACTGGGTATGGGGAATCGGACTTCTGATAAGTGGTGCCTTTATCGCAATCCTGGCATGGAAATATGGTGTGGAAAAATTACGTACACAGGAAGTAAATGCAAAAGGTGCAGATGTACATCTTCCAAAAGCATATTATACCGGATGTATGTATCTGATTCCGGTTTTGGTAGTGATCATGGTGGTTTACTGGTTATTACAGACAAAGGAATGGTTCCCGGATACCTGGCTGAATCCGTTTATTATTCAGGATAACACAGGAACTGTATTACTTCAGTTCGGAGTAGTGATCCTTGTAGGTCTTGCACTATCCAAGTTCTTTAATACAAAGACTGCAAGGGGAGCTATGAAAGATAACAAAGCTGCAAAATAATAGAAAGAAGGTATGAACTATGACGATAGATGCAATTATTATGATGGTGATTACACTGGTTGGATATATTGGCGGATTTAGTTATTTCATGATACGTGTATTTAAAAAAGAAAGAAGTAAATCCAAAGAGTAGGTATCGAACGGAGAATGAATAAGGGATAGTATGGTAAATTAGACGACGTTCTGATTGAAATGAATACATATCGAAAAGGAGCGGAGTCGGGATTTTGTCAGGAGTGACAGGATTCCGGCTCCGCTCCTTTTTATGCATGTGTATTAGATGTTAAGTGCAGCATGGTATCCATCTTTATTAAAGCCGGGAAATATTGTTCATATCCCCGGCTGATTCATTTTTTAATACCATCTCGTCATAGGAAGATCATTATTAATTCCCTTTGTCATTAAAATCTGATGGATATCAATAATTCCGTTATGGAAGGTGGCGGCACATGCAGAGAGGTACATATCCCACATCCTTAAGAAACGTTCATCAAACATTGTATGTGCTTCTTCAATATGATCTTTGAAGTTTTTCTCCCAGCAGAGAAGCGTACGGTTATAGTGAAGACGTAAGTCCTCGATATCCTGGGTATGGAAGTTATCTTCTGCCATGCAGTTCATGACTTCACGAAGACTGGGAACAGATCCGCCCGGGAAGATGTATTTCTTGATCCATGGATCACCAGGATGCTCTTTTAATGCACTGATGAAGTGGAGCAGGAACAGACCGCCGTCTTTCATGACCTTGCTGACACAGTCTAAGTATAACTGATAATTCTCACGGCCGACATGTTCGAGCATACCGACGCTGACAACGCGGTCATACATCTTGCCGTCAGAAGGAAGATCACGGTAGTCCATTAGCCTGACTTCCAGATAGTCGGACAATCCTTCCTCTTTGATACGTTTCTGGCATTCTTTGTATTGTTCTTCACTTAAGGTGATGCCGGTACCTTTAATTTTATATTTCTTAGCAGCTTCAATCAGAAGGAATCCCCAGCCGCATCCGATATCAAGAAGAGTCATACCTTCTTTCAGATATAACTTTTCAAGAATGTAATCAACTTTATTCTTCTGCGCCTGATACAGGGTATCATCTTCATGTTTGAAATATCCGCAGGAATAACTCATTGTTTCATCGAGCCAGAGTTTGTAGAAGTCATTTCCGATATCGTAATGACTGCTGACTTCTTTTTTCTGGTTTTTCTTTGATGAAGATGGGAACATGATAGATTTCAAATGATGTTCATCAGTTGAAAATTTACCCATCTGACCAAGAAAGTTATCAAGTGCCTGATAAAGGTTTCCCTCAATATCAAGATCACCATCCATGTAAGCTTCTCCAAGTGCAAGAGAAGTACTGGTGACCAGATCCTTTAATGGGATGACCTTTTTGAAATTTACGGTAAATGTAGGTGCACCTTCGCCGATCAGATGTTCGTGTCCATTAATTTTGACCAGGAAAGGGTGTTCATCGAATTTTTTTAAGAATGTTATCATAGCCTGTTCTTCCAGCATAATATAACCTCCAGTTCTGCTGTCATTATTTCCTTCAGCAAGAATTATATTCCTTATAAATTTTGAAAGTCAAATAAAATAGACATTTTTTAAAAATTGTATTGGAACTACCAATAAATGAAAACATATATCAAGAACG
>NZ_JAMOYX010000008.1:0-70164 GCF_023669465.1 Dorea sp. MB18-49 | reverse complement strand
GAAAACTACTAGCTTTCTTATCCCCTTTACTGTTTTAAGGTTCGACATTAAATGTCTGTTCTGAATAATTCTCTTTAGAATTTTCAGGGTTGTTGTCTATTGTTTAATTATCAAGGTTCTTTGTCTTTGCTGTTTGAAACAGCTTATTTAGATTATCATATTCATTGACGTTTGTCAAGAACTTTTTTAATCTTTTTTCGACCAGCTTTCCAGCTGTTCGACCGCTATCCTTTCGTCAAACATTCGTTTGTCTCAAGCGACAGCTCATTAAGAATATCATAATCAGTTGTGTTTGTCAACTGTTATTTTATTCTTTTTTTCAGGAACAATTCCTGAAGATTTCTGATTACCATTCAGCATTACCTGCTGTTTTCCAATCAGTTAGCGCCGTCTTCTGCTTCGACTCTGTTACCTCACGGCCTTGTCTAACGCGACAGCTAGATTAATATACCACAAGGGGGTTTGAATTGTCAAGATTGTTTTTATATTTTCTGCAATTTAGATAATTCAGATAATTTACTTCTTTTTTCATATTTTCTTCTATATAAATTGCCCATCTCCATTTCTTGACACCGATCCTCTTTCCTTTTATGATTGTTCTTATATAAAATAAAAGGAGTTATTATTACATGTTTCACTTATTACTTTCCGTAATCTACCTGGCATTCATCAGCCTTGGTCTTCCGGACGCACTTTTAGGATCTGCATGGCCTTCTATGTATCCGGCCTTTCATGTACCTGTTTCTTATGCCGGAATCATTTCCATGATCATAGCAGCCGGTACAGTTATATCCAGTCTGCAAAGTGACAGACTTACCAAAAAACTTGGCACCGGTAAGATTACTGCCATCAGTGTAGCTACCACTGCTGTTGCTTTATTCGGATTCTCTGTCAGTCATTCTTTTATCGCATTGTGTCTGTGGGCAGTTCCTTACGGGTTGGGCGGTGGAAGTGTCGATGCAGCACTTAACAATTATGTTGCTCTTCATTACGAAAGCCGACATATGAGCTGGCTGCACTGTATGTGGGGTGTCGGTGCTTCTATCGGACCTTATATTATGGGATACGCCTTGTCTAATAAACAGGGATGGTCTATGGGATACCGTTATATTTCGATTTTCCAGATAGGACTTACTGCTATTTTGATCATCAGCCTTCCTCTTTGGAAACAATTTCATAAGAAAGAACATATCGGACAATCTGCTTCCGGCTCTGGCAATACTTTACCTGTCCTGACATTAAAGCAGATTTTTCAGATTCCAGGAGCCGGGGAAATTCTCTTTGCTTTCTTCTGTTACTCTGCAGTTGAGCAGACATCCTCTCTCTGGGCCAGCAGTTACCTCGTACTGCACCTTGGATATTCTTCCGAGAAAGCGGCCGGATTTGCCAGTCTCTTCTTTATTGGAATTACTGTGGGCAGAGGCATCAGCGGCTTCATTACGTTTAAATTAAATGATTCGCAGATGATCCATCTTGGTGAAGGTATTATACTGCTCGGTGTCCTTGCCATGCTTCTGCCACTCGGGAAAACAGTCGCTTTAGCCGGACTTATCCTCATCGGATTGGGATGTGCACCGATTTATCCATCCATTATCCACTCAACTCCCGCACATTTCGGAGCAGATAAGTCTCAGGCGATCATCGGAGTTCAGATGGCTTTCGCTTATATCGGCACCTGCCTGATGCCCCCACTTTTTGGTATCATTGCAAGATCCATAAGCATTACACTCTTTCCGGCTTATCTTGGACTCTTTTTATGCATTATGTTCTTCATGTATGAAACAGTTATCCGAAAAACACATACCGTATAATTTCCTCTCAACACAGAAAATCTACTCTTGCCAGCTTCTTCCGTACGCATGGCAATAAAAAAAGAACCGGCAGGGACACTAAAAAGCCACACAGCTTCATTCCCTCCGGTTCTAACCATACTTAAATATAATTCATCGCCTGATTCACACTATTGACCCCGATCACTTCTATTCCATCCACTTTTCCAATGGACTTCAATGCAACCGCTGGTACAATACAAGTCTTAAATCCAAGCTTTTTTGCTTCTGCAACTCTCTGCTCCGGCATGGTCACAGCCCTTACTTCCCCGCTCAATCCTACTTCCCCGAATACGATCGTATCTTCTGCGATCGGTTTATTCTTATAGCTGGAAGCAATGGCCATTACAATCCCAAGATCGGCCGCCGGTTCATTCATACGGATTCCACCGGCAATATTGACATAAGCATCATAATTGGATAACGGCAGACCCATCCTCTTTTCCAGAACTGCCATCAGCAGATTGACACGGTTATAATCCAGTCCCGCCGCAGTTCTTCTCGGCATTCCAAAATTACTCCGGCAGATCAATGCCTGAATCTCCATCAGCATTGGTCTTGTACCTTCCATCGCACATGCCACCACAGATCCGGACGCATTCTCCGGCTTGCCGCTCAGCATGAATTCCGAAGGATTCTCCACTTCGCACAGTCCTTCTCTCCGCATCTCAAACACACCGATCTCATTCGTAGAACCAAAACGGTTCTTTACTCCACGTAAGATCCGGTATGATGCGTGTCTGTCACCCTCAAAATAAAGCACAGTATCCACCATATGCTCCAACACTCTCGGTCCCGCAACCGTTCCTTCCTTCGTCACATGTCCTACGATAAAAGTGGATATATTCAGTCCTTTTGCGAGCTGCATCAATACATTCGTGGATTCGCGCACCTGAGATACACTTCCCGGCGCAGACGCTACATCTTCGTTATACATCGTCTGAATCGAATCAATCACAACCACATCCGGTGTCTCTTTCTCAATCACACTTTGAATTGCTGCAAGATTCGTCTCACATAATAAAAAGAGGCTGTCTGCAAATTCTCCCATACGATTTGCACGCAGCTTGATCTGCTTCAGTGATTCCTCACCGGAAATGTAGAGCACCTTCTTCTGCTTGTCCGCCAGTTTCTGGCACACCTGAAGCAATAATGTGGACTTTCCGATTCCGGGATCCCCGCCTACTAATACGAGGGAACCTTGTACGATTCCCCCGCCTAATACTCTGTCTAATTCTTTTATTCCAGTTTTTGTTCGTTCTTCATCTGTCGTCGATACACTGGACAATGTCACAACCTGGCTCTTTGGCTTCGCCACGCTGCTTCCTCTGGATACACCACTTACCGGAGTACTCACCTTTTCCTCTACAAATGTATTCCATTCTTTACACATCGGGCACTGTCCGAGCCACTTGCTCTCCTCATGTCCACAATTCTGACAGAAATATATACTCTTCTTTGCTTTTGCCATTATTTTCTTACGACTTTGATCTCAATCTCTTTTCCAGCCTCTGCTTCTGCACTTACGCTGAGTTTTCCACTTAAGTTCGTTTTCATATCTCCGATATTCACATCATCCATGTATACAACGTATTCTGCATCTGCTTCCATTCCAAGTGTAAACTGAAAATCTGTCTCTCCACATACTTTAAACGAAACTACGTTCTCTGTTGCTTTGAAATTCTCTACTGCAGTTCCCGGTACGGATTCGTATACAAACATGCCGTTCTTTTCTAATTTTGTAATCTCTTTGAACGTCTTAACTTTGTAGATGTCCCCCTGAAAATCAAATCCGTCTAACTTAGTCTTGCTGTCTAATGTATAATCTCCAAAACTAAGTGTACCGTCTGTTTCAGCTCTTAAAAGCTCTTTCACTGCTGCCATTTTTTCGTCCTCCTAAGGTTCTTCTTTCGTTCATTCTATTATATAATAAAATATTTTTAATTTGTAGTCTTTGCCGTAAATTTAATTTCTTTTTTAGACATTCCGGCAACGACATCCATGTCTCTTCCGATCTCTCCGCTTAAGATTGCTTCAGCGAGTTTATCCTCTAACTGGTTCTGTACGGCACGTCGGAGTGGTCTTGCCCCGTACTTCTTATCCATGCCGGTCTCTACGATATGCTTCTTCACAGAATCACGGATTGTAAGATGGATTCCCAGCTGTTCTTTTGCGCGTTTAACCAGTTCTTTGCACATCAGACCAACAATCTTCTGCATCTGTTCTGTCGTTAGCGGATGGAACACAAGGATCTCATCAATACGGTTCAAAAATTCCGGACGGAAGATGAATTTGATCTCATTCATTACGTTATTCTTCATCCGTTTGTAATCTCCTGCCGCATCTTCTTTTGTATTGAATCCGAGTTTCTTCGGATCAATGATAGACTGCGCTCCTGCATTCGAAGTCATGATGATCACTGTATTGGAGAAATCTACTTTTCTTCCCTGTGAATCTGTGATATGCCCGTCATCTAACACCTGAAGAAGAATATTGAATACATCCGGATGTGCTTTTTCAATCTCGTCAAATAACACAACCGAATATGGATGTCTTCTCACCTGCTCACTGAGCTGGCCGCCGTCATCGTGTCCGACATATCCCGGAGGCGAACCGATCATCTTGGCCACACTGTGTTTCTCCATATATTCCGACATATCAACACGGATCATGGAATTCTCATCTCCAAAGAGTGCTTCCGCAAGTGCTTTGGAAAGTTCTGTCTTACCGACTCCGGTTGGTCCTAAGAACAGGAACGAACCGATCGGACGCTTCGGATCTTTCAAGCCGACTCTTCCACGCTTGATAGATTTGGCAACCGCTGTTACTGCTTCATCCTGACCAATCACACGCTTATGCAATGTCTGTTCCAGTTTATTTAACTTCGCACTTTCCGACTCTGCCAGACGGCTCACCGGAATTTTGGTCCACTGTGATACGACCTCTGCAATGTCTTCTTCTGTCACTTCCAGATGTTTTACATCATTTCTCTTATGGAAACGTTTCTTAATCTGTTCTAATTTTTCTTCTGCTTCATTCAGTTCTTTGTGAAGCATGGAGGCCTCTGTCATATTGCCACTCTTGATCGCATCTTCCAGTTCTTTCGCCAGTTCTGTCTGTATCTTTTCCAGTTTGTATACATTTTCCGGTACTTTAAATCCTCGCAGGCTCACTTTTGAGCACGCTTCATCCACCACATCAATTGCTTTATCCGGAAGGAAACGGTCATTGATATAACGGCTGGAGTAATTCACTGCTGCCTCCAGTGCTTCTTCCTGTATCTTTACTTTGTGATGTTTTTCATATCTGGAGCATAAGCCTTTTAAGATTTCAAGACACTGCTCTTTATCCGGCTCTTCCACCGTGATCGGCTGGAATCTTCTTTCCAGTGCTGCATCTTTTTCGATGTATTTGCGATACTCTACGATCGTCGTTGCACCGATCAGCTGCAGTTCTCCTCTTGCAAGGGACGGTTTCAGAATATTAGACGCATCCATTGCTCCTTCTGCGCCGCCTGCACCGATGATCGTATGGACTTCATCCAGGAACAAAATGATATTACCTGCTGCCTTTACCTCCTGGATCAGACGCTTCATACGCTCTTCAAACTCTCCACGGTATTTTGATCCCGCGATCATGCTCGCCAGATCCATCGTATAAATACGTTTTCCACGAATTCCTTCCGGCACGATACCTTCTGCAATCTGCGTTGCAAGTCCCTCGATCACTGCCGTCTTACCGACACCCGGCTCTCCGACCAGACACGGATTGTTCTTGGTCCGTCTGCTTAAGACCTGCATCAGACGTCCGATCTCCTCTTCTCTTCCAATAACAGGATCAAGCTTTCCTTCTTCCGCCTCTGCTGTCAGATCCGTACCATACTGATCCAGTACCCCGTTCTTTCTTCCTCCTTCCGGTCCGTATTCTTCCTGATAAGCCTTCGGGTCAATGCCAACAGTCTCAAATATTTCCTGATATATCTTCTGAAGATTGACTCCAAGTGTCGTTAAAATCTTTGTCGCTACACAGTCTATATCACGGATAAGTGCTATCAGCATATGCTCTGTTCCAATCTCTTCTGAATGGAATTGTTCCGCTTCTACTTTACTGTCTTCCAGAATGTATTCCAGTCTCGGACTGAATTCCGGTCTCTTTCTGCCCGTCATCTCTCCTGACGGAGATATCAGTTCAGACATTACTTTCTGTATATTCTCCTCATCTACTCCGTTCGCACCCAGAACCTGCGCCGCAACACCGGTGTATACTTTTCTGAGTCCCAGAAGCAGATGCTCTGTTCCCACATAAGGATGTGCCATCTCTTTCGCACTTTTTTCTGCGATCTTCAGCACTTCCTTCGCTTGTCTTGTATAATCCATGCCTGTCTGTTCCTTTCTGTCTATCTTCTATATTCGTCAAATATCTCATCTACCAATGCATGCACATCTTCTCTGCTGATATTCTTGCAGCATCCCTTTGCAAGTAATATCGCAAGCTTTTCCCGGAGTTTTAGCATGGCCTGTGCCTTATCCGCATCAATGGCGACCACTGCTCCCCTTCTTCTGTCCAGCTGAATAAATCCTTCCTGCCTCAGGATCGAATATGCTTTGTTCACTGTGTGCATATTGATTCCTACTGTATCTGCCAGCTGTCTGACGGACGGCAGGGTATCTCCCTCACGGATTGCGTCTGTTGCGATCCCCATGATGATCTGATTCTGCAACTGTACATAGATTGCTTCATTGCTGTTAAAATCAATTTCTATCAACATCTTATCACCTGTTACCTGTCATTTTCTTTTGTTATAGAGATACTATAACACAACTAAAAAGAGCTTACAACCTAAATCGTAAGCTCTTTCTTTCATTCTTTTTGCATTAAATTCCACTGCAATTCACAGTTTCCATATTTTTTGCTGTTTACGCCTCGTCAATTGCTTTTCCAATATCATGACGCATATATTTATTATCGAATTTCACCCATTCCGTAGCCGTATATGCATTGGCTCTTGCTTCTTTCAAGTCTTTTCCCTTTGCTGTCACGCCAAGTACACGTCCGCCATTGGTCACGATCTGGTCTCCGTCGAACTTCGTTCCTGCATGGAAGCAGTAATAACCTTCATGTTTCCCAAATTCATCCAGTCCGCTGATTGGAAGTCCTTTGTCATATTTCACCGGATATCCGTCACTTGCCAGAACGACACATACTGCCGCATTGTCTTCAAACTGCAGGTCGATCTGATCCAGAGTACCGTCTATACAAGCTTCTACTACATCAATGATATCATTCTTCATTCTAGGAAGAACAACCTGTGCCTCTGGATCTCCGAATCTGGCATTGTATTCCAGAACCTTTGGTCCGTCTGCTGTCAACATCAGTCCGAAGAAAATAACACCTTTGAAAGGTCTTCCTTCTGCTTTCATAGCATCTACTGTAGGCTGATATACATATTTCTTACAGAACTCGTCTACTTCCTCTGTATAGAACGGGCTTGGGGAAAATGTTCCCATTCCGCCTGTATTCAGACCGGTATCTCCGTCTCCTGCGCGCTTGTGATCCTGTGCGGAAGTCATGGTCTTAATCGTATTACCATCTACAAATGATAATACAGATACTTCCCTTCCTGTCATGAATTCTTCAATAACCATCTCATTACCGGCTGTACCGAATTTCTTATCCAACATGATCGTCTTCACGCCTTCTTCTGCCTCTTCCAGATCCTTACAGATCAGCACACCTTTTCCAAGTGCCAGACCGTCTGCTTTTAATACGATCGGGAATTTGGCTTCTGTCTTCAGATATTCGATTGCCTTGGCAGGATCTGTGAAATTCTCATACGCTGCAGTCGGAATGTTGTATTTCTTCATAAGATCCTTAGAAAATGCTTTTGATCCCTCAAGGATGGCTGCATTCTTTCTAGGTCCGAAGGTGCGGATGCCTGCTGCTTCCAGTTCGTCTACCAGACCGCCAACCAGTGGATCATCCATTCCTACGATTACGAGATCAATCTCTTTTTCTTTTGCAAATGCTACGATCTTGTCAAATTCCATGGCTCCGATCGGTGCGCATTCTGCAAATTCCGCAATTCCCGCATTGCCCGGAGTGCAGTAAATCTTGTCTACCTTATCGCTTTTTGCAACGCTGTATGCGATTGCATGTTCTCTTCCGCCACTTCCAACGATTAATACTTTCATCTTACACTGCTCCTTTATCCTCTATGACTCGATCGTCACATGATGTCCTTCTACTTTTACTTTGCCGTTTGCAATCAGATCAATGGCTCTTGGCAGGATCTTCCACTCTGCCTGCTCCATCACACGTCTCTGCAGAACTTCCGGAGTGTCTCCCTGTTCTACTTCAACTGCTTTCTGTAAAATGATCGGGCCTGTATCGGTCCCTTCATCCACAAAATGCACTGTGGCTCCTACCACTTTCACGCCGCGTTCCAGTGCTTTTTCATGCACCTTCAGCCCATAGAACCCGGTTCCGCAGAATGCCGGGATCAGGGATGGATGGATATTGATCATACGGTTTCTGTATTTTGCGATCATTTCTGCAGGAATCACTACAAGGAATCCAGCCAGTACGATCAGATCCGGCTGCAGAGCATCTACAGCCTTCATAAATTCCTGATTGAAAATCTCACGGCTTTCATAATCTTTTGGAGAAATGCACTGATTCGGAATGCCGTGTTTCTCGGCACGCTCCAGTGCATATGCATTTTTATTATTACTGATCACACCGGCGATCTTCGTGTTCGTGATCACGCCGGAATCTACCGCATCTATGATTGCCTGCAGATTCGTTCCGCCGCCGGATACCAGAACTACGACATTTAGCATAATGTCACTCCTTTTTCTCCGTCTTCGATATGACCGATCACATACGGAGTATCACCTGTCGCTTTGATTGCTTCCATTGTCTTATCCACATCAGCAGGATCAACGGCAACGATCATACCGATACCCATGTTATAAGTATTGTACATTGCATGCTCGTCAACGTTACCCTCTTTTGCAAGCTTTGTGAAAATTGGAGGAATCGGATAGCTGTCTTTTTCTACAACGGCTCTTACTCCGTCTTTTAACATTCTCGGAATGTTCTCATAGAATCCGCCGCCTGTGATATGGCTGCAGGCTTTCACTTTCACGCCTGCGTTCTTTACGCTCTTTAATGCTTTGACATAGATTCTTGTCGGCGCAAGCAGTGCCTCTCCAAGTGTCGTTCCAAGGTCATCATAATATGTATCTAGGGATTCTTTTGTCATCTCGAATACTTTACGTACCAGAGAAAATCCGTTGCTGTGGATACCTGTAGATGCCATACCGATCAGTACATCTCCAGCTTTTAAGTCTTCTCCTGTGATCATGTCTTTCTTGTCGCACACACCAACTGCGAATCCTGCAAGGTCGTATTCGTCTTCCGGCATAAGTCCAGGGTGTTCTGCCGTCTCACCACCGATCAGTGCTGCTTCTGACTGGAGACAACCTTCTGCCACACCTTTTACGATCGATGCGATCTTCTCCGGATAGTTCTTTCCACATGCAATGTAATCTAAGAAGAATAATGGCTCTCCACCTGCACATGCGATATCATTTACACACATAGCTACTGCATCAATTCCGATGGTATCATGCTTATCCATGATCATGGCAAGTTTTACCTTTGTTCCACATCCGTCTGTTCCGGATAACAGTACCGGCTCTTCCATCTCTTTGATCTTCGCAAGAGAGAATGCTCCTGAGAATCCTCCGAGTCCGCCCAGAACTTCCGGACGCATGGTCTTCTTTACATGCTCTTTCATAAGTTCTACTGACTTGTAACCTGCTTCAATATCCACACCAGCTTTTTTGTAATCCATAACCCGATCTCCTTTGTACTCGTTGTTTATTTTGTACTCTTATATCTATTATTTTGATGCCAGATATGCCTCATATCCGATAGAATCAAGCTTTGCTGCTTTGGCTTTGACTGCCTCTTTCTGCTCTGCTGTATAAGCTTTTAATTTATTCAGAAGTTCTTCATCTGAAGCTGCAAGAATCTTTGCTGCAAGAATTGCTGCATTCTTTGCTCCGTCGATCGCAACGGTTGCAACCGGAACCCCCGGCGGCATCTGCATGATTGAGAACACTGCATCCATTCCATCCAGATTCTTTCCTGAAAGAGGTACACCAATAACCGGAAGGGCAAATAATGCTGCACACATTCCCGGAAGGGCTGCTGCCATTCCTGCACCGGCGATCATAACCTTGATTCCACGGTCTTCTGCTCCTCTGGTCCATTCAATCAGTTCATCTGGTTCACGATGTGCTGAGATGATCGTCATCTCATACTCGATTCCTAACTCTTCCAGCATTACTGCAGCCTTACTCATAACCTTAAGATCTGAGTCACTGCCCATAATAATTCCTACTTTTGGCATAATTTTCATCCTTTCTTATAAGTTTGACAAATAAATCATACCCTATTTATTAGAATTTTTCAATGGTTCATTTAAAATCTCTGTGCCAGGAAGTACAAATTTTCCATTTTTCAGTAATGTGATCTCTTTTTTATCCTTTGTAATAACTGTAATACTGCCCAGTTCTTCATACGGGATCGTAATATCTGTATGGCAATGGAAATATGCTTTTGACACATCTTCTTTTCTGCGGATCGATACCGAATTGTCTCTGGCAATGATCTCTTTTCCGTTCGGGTTATAGACTTTGATATCCTCACACCAGCTGTAACAGGTATCTCCCACTGCAAAATGTGGTCCCATTTTCTCCGCGATCAGGATCGGCATCTTATCTTCGATTCCGTACTTCTTCGCAGTTACGTATGCGGTTGTATTCGTTCCGATTGCAAACTCACCGAGCGGCAGTGTCGGATGCTTGTACAGCACGTTATCATGAATATATGCTTTATTCTCCAGTTCACGTTCAAAATTCGCACAGTTGTATTCTGATACCATACCGTTCGAGAATGTGATTTCCAGATCACGGTACTGCAGTTCATTCAGATAGACTTTGCTAACATGCAGGACTCCGTTCGTTCCTTCCAGTACCGGTGAGGTAAATACTTCCCCAACCGGAATATTTACGTCTGCCACGCAGTTCTCAAAAATTGTCTCTTTTTTCGGATCATTCAGTGGATGAAGCTGTACATTCAGGTCCGTACGGTTGCCATTTGTCCCGAGAATGTGTACGTATTCTCCCTGATCCAGGGCATCGATCAACGTCTGCTGTACTTTCTCATATAATTTGGCATCCAGCGTATTGATACGTATGATCTCGTCGAAGATTTCTTCGTACTTCTCTCCGATCTCCGGTACCGGATAGGCAATGATCGTAAAGCTTCTTTCTTCTCCCTTGATATACTGGTTCACCATCTGGCTCTGGCGGCTGTCATACTGAAGGATCATCTCTTCCTGACTCTTTGAAAGCTTTGCGACTGTCTCTTTTGCTTCCGGTTCAAACGGCTCTTCTCCGAACATATCGATGCATGCCGGTCCTGCGAATCCGGCGGCTTCTTTCTTATGATGCTCGTAAGTCGTCTGCATCACTTCCAGTTTACGCTCCAGATATTTCTTATCCATGAAGAGTGCCTGGTCATCTTTGTGATCATATTCATACTGCTTGTTCGCCACTGCTCCATAATATCCGATCTTAATATGCTGTCTCTTTGTCAGCACACTGACTGCCGCACGGTAGATGACCGGTTTTAAGCCCATTTTTTCGAAATTCTCGATTGCTTTTTTTACCACGCGCTCGAATCCAAGAATGTAACGGATGTTTACCACTGATTTCTTCGAAAGGTCTTTTCCCGTATTCACGAATCCGATGCGGTATCCTTCTGTATAGACATCTGCCATCTTCCGGATCGTCTCTTCTGGAAGACTGTTCAGATGCTCTGCCGTCTTCCATTCATTTTCACTGATGTACTCTCCAAACTGATACAGATATCTGAGATCTGTAAGATCACTGTTCATGATCAGATCTGTTGCAAATGACTCCTCCGGCAAAACCTGCTCCCGGATGCGTTCCGCAAGGAATACATCACAGTAATCACTGGCATACCAGTAGAACGTATCCCGGACAGCCTTCGGATCCGGTTCTTCTTCGAACTGGTTGTATACCTCGATCAACAATTCATACAGGATTGCCAGATATTCTGTCTTTCCTTCAAAAACATAAACGACTGCCCCACGAAGTTCCGCATATAACATTCCCAGAATCTGTCCCGATTCTTTTCCTAGCATCTTACACGCATAATCCGGATTCGCATAACTTTTCTCATACTGCCCCGGCAAAACATCCTGATACAGCCGTCTGTTCCATTTTCTTAATTCATCTAATTCAAGCTTCTGGTATCTGCCATCCAGAAGTTCTGTTCTCAGTTCGTCCAGCATAAGCACGAACTCTGCCATCTTCTTAAAATAGTCTCTGTAAGGCTCCCCAACCGTATCTTCTGTCTGCATCAGACGGATACGGTCAAGTGCCAGCTCATATCTTTCTTCTATCATCTACATAAGCCCCCTGACAAATAATGCAACCATAGCAACAAGGAATACCGCATTTACTGTGATTCCCACCTTGCAGGTCGTATAGATCTTTTCGCGTTCTCTGAATCCCTTGATGCCAAGCCAGATTCCGATCACTGCCATCGCACAGGTTCCGAGTCCGAAAAATCCCATTAATATATTTACATTTCCTTTATTCATAAACGAAAAGAGGATCATGACGCTCACCAGGAAGGCAATCACTACTGCATAAGTACAGGAATAGACACCCCTTTTGGAGTGTCTGACTGCTTTCTGTCCATATTTCGTTTTGATCATTTTTTTACGCTTTTTCTTGCGTGCTTTCGCTGCCGCTTTGATTCTGTCATCTTCTGTTCTTAGTTTTTTTCCCAGCATGTCTTCTCCTTATTGCCGCACATATTACAAATAGTATATATCCACAGATTCCTCCGATCGTATTCAGTAACAGGTCATCTACATCAAAGCTTCCGACTTTTGTGATAAACTGGAACACTTCCACACAAAGGCTCAGTCCAAAACTGTAAAATGCTGTACCGAAAAAGCTTCTTTGCCTGCTTCCCATCGGAAGGAAAAATCCAAATGGAACAAATATGAGTACATTTCCAAATAAATTAGTGAACATTGCAAAGAATCCCACCTGCTCACGGTACTGCCAGAATCTTTTGATTTCTTTAAACAATACCAGATTGTAGTGGTATTCCCGCATCTCCCCCGTACGTCCATACCAGTCAGAGAACAGAAGGAAATATATAATAAATATTACATATAATATAAATAATATCTTTCCCAGTATCCGGATTCTTTTTCGCTTCTTTGAATCCAATGTCCTACAACCTCCCGTATCTCTTCGGTATTAAAAAAGTATTCCTTTTTTCTCTTTCAGTAAACGGGCACCGCTGATAATAGAGATCACACCTGCTGCGATTCCTACTACTGTAACAACAATACCCACTGCAATTCCTGCAGCACCGGCTAATCCCATTGCTTTATATGCTTTTTCATTCATACTCGTGTTCTCCCCCGTTCCTATTTTGCTCCGTACTGTTCATAATATGCGTCGATTGCTGCTTTTAATGTATCATCGATCACAACTTTTCCATTGCATTCTTTGTTATACAGGCATTCTACAACTTCTTCCATCGTTACGATTGCTGCTGTATCGAATCCGTACAGATCTTTGATCTCATCTAACGCACACTTCTCGCCGCCTTTTCCGACTTCCATACGGTTCAGAGATACCATCAGACCTACGATTGTTACATCTGCTGCGCCTTTTACTTTCGGAACAGTCTCTTCCATGGATTTACCTGATGTTGTCACATCTTCGATCATGATCACACGATCTCCATCTTTTAATTTGCTTCCAAGAAAGCTTCCCTTATCTGCACCGTGGTCTTTCTCTTCTTTACGATCAGAACAGTAACGTACTTCTTTTCCATACAGATCACTGTAAGCGATCGCTGTTACAACTCCAAGCGGAATTCCCTTATAGGCCGGTCCGAATAATACATCAAAGTCATCTCCGTATGTATCATGGATTGCTTTTGCATAATACTGACCTAACTTCTTAAGCTGTGATCCTGTTACGTAGGCTCCGGCATTCATAAAAAATGGGGATTTTCTTCCACTCTTTAATGTAAATTCTCCAAATTTGAGCACGTCGCTCTCTACCATAAATTCAATAAACTCCTGCTTATAACTTTCCATTTTGATTACCTCCATATATTTCAGACGCTGTGTGTCTTATTATTGCATCATAATTCTATTTAATTTTATCATAAGAAAATCACTTTTTCAATTCACGCATACAGAAAAACTGTCACTGCCTGTATTTCTTATATACTTCGGCCAAAAAAGAAAGGGTTCGGAAGGCACACTCTCCTTCCGAACCCTTTTTATATACCAAAGTATGCAAGAGAAGTTGCCAGTGGCAACTTCTCTGTACTTTCGCTTTACATGATCTTCGTCTCTTCCAGTTTTTCTGCAAATGCCTCATTCATCCGGATCACCGGTTTACGAAGGAGCAATCCAAGGATCAGGGACAGGATCAAAAAGATTCCAAGCTTTCCAAGTTCTGTCCAGTAGGTCATACCATACATACCGCCAATTGTCTCCCTAAGCGCCGCCATGCTGTGAACGAATGGCAGTAACGGATATACGGCTTTGAAGAAGGCCGGTGCGACTTCAATTGGGAAGGTTCCTCCGGAACCTGCCACTTGCATAACCAGAAGTACAACGCTGACCGCTTTTCCGATATCTCCGAATGATACTGTCAGTGTATAGATGATATTCACATATACAATGCTCGAGAACCATCCTGCCAGCATGAAGAGGAACGGATGCTTACACTGAATTCCCAGGTATAACAGATCCCCCAGACAGATCAGGGTACTCTGCAGGAGACCTACGATCAGGAAGAGGAGATATCGTCCCAGGTATTCCTGATGCGGTTTTACTTTCTTAAGACCTTCGGTGCATTTTGACGAAACGCCTGTCTTTAACATGGCAACCAGCACAATTCCACCGATCCAGATCGACAGTGTGGAATAGAACGGTGCCATCGAAGAACCATAATTTTCAATCTTATAGACCTGATTTGTCTTCAGGCTTACCGGTGCTGCCAGGAACTCTCCGATCACATTAGAATCCCCGGAGATCAGTTCTTCTAATTGTGAGAAATCACCGCTTTGCTGCATTTCTCCGATTTTTCCTGTCGTATTGCTGATTTTTTCTGCTGCTGTATTGAGCAGATTGCAAGAATGATTCAGCGCTGTGTTAATCTGTGTCAGATCAGCCGACGCTGAAGTTGACAAATCATATACCCCGTCTACACCTTCATCCAGGCGATCCATCAAAAGGTTCAGATTACTGCTTGTGTCTCCCATCGAATCTCCCAGTTCATCCAGACTGCTCTTTACATTCTTCTCAAAGTCTGTCTTGATTCCGGCAAGGCTGTCTGCACTTGATTTCACCAGTTTATCTAATTCTGCTTTATCCGTTACTGCTGTATCTGCCGCTCCCTGAAGCGAAGATGCTGTGGACTTAAGCTTATCCCGAAGCTCTGTCTGTGTCGCAATCGTCTCTCCCAGTTTTCCGGAAATACTTCCCTTTAATGCATTCAACTGCGCATTATTTCCAACGTTTATTTCATCTATTGCCGATTTCAGCGAAGTATAGGAATCAATCACTTTCTGAACTCTGGATGCCAGGGTATTCAATGTTCCCGCCACATCGTCCGCGCTCTGAGAGTTTGATGAAAATGCTGAATCAATAATTTCCGACATCTGATCATAGAATTCTTTTCCGGAATTAATTGCCGCATTTACTCCGTCTGTCGCACCGCTGACTGTCTCATCAATTCCACTGAACGATTTTTTCACCTTTTTCAGTGAATCTGTCGTGTTCTTGGAATGCTCCTGTGTTTCCTTCAGGAAACTTCCTGTTGTATCCAGAAGCTGCTGTGCAGAAGTTGTCATTCCCGAAAAAGAGCTTAATGCAGACGATGCCGCACTCAAATCCGAGCCGATCTGATTTAAATTATCCGCAAGATTTTGTGCGATTGCTGCCACTCCGTCCTGATCCGCTACATTCGTAACTGCCTTAAACGCAGTGATCACAGTATCGCTGATCGTCTCTACAAATACCTCATTAACCTGTCTCTGGATCGCACTTGCTCCTTTATCCGTTACTTTTGGTGCGATTGCATTTTCCTTGGCATTCGAATAGTATGTGATACTTGGTTTCTGGATATTTTCAGAAAAAATACTCATCATATTTGAGCTGAAGTCCTTCGGTATCACAATTGCTGCATAATATTTTCCGGACTTTACACCGTCTATGGCTTTTTTTCTTCCGGTAAAAACCCAGTCAAGCTGCGAATTGCTTCGAAGCGATGTCAGCACCTGATCTCCCATATTGATCTGTAACGGAATCAGGCTTCCCTCATATCCTTCATCAACACTTGCAACTGCAACCTTCAGATTACCGGTATTGCCATACGGATCCCAGCTTGCTGCTATATTGAACCACGCATAAAGGCAGGGTACAACTGTAATTCCCATGATAACAATCATTGCGATTACATTATTTTTAATACGCTTTATATCTCTTCGGAAGATTTCCCATATATTTTTCATTCGCCTCTTTCCTCCTTTATCTCATGGATCAGATCTTCTGTTGTCATACCTGTCATAGCAAGCTGTCTTTGCATCTTGTCATGCAGATATTCTACAACGATCAGATATACTGCAAGTCCGATCAGCGATACGATCCACAATATCAGGAAGACCAGTTTTGACTCCAGACTGAACATCAGTATCAGGAAAACCAGTGGTATGATGATCATTCCAAGGAATCCCCATCGGATCATCTTTGGATAACGTTTTTCAAATTTTTCGGATTTCACAAGAAATTCCTGTTTCCATTCATCATCTTCCATAAGTGTCTTCATCATCATTGTCAGTTCCGGACGTTTCCGTTCGGCCGACTCCGTCTCCCCAAGCATTAACTCTGTCTCAGACAGACGTTTATCGAACAAGTGATTCAGATTCATAAACAACGGACGTAATACCAGACCGATGAAAAGAGAGATTGGGAAAAATATCGCAAGAATCCCCAGATACTTCCAGATATTTGCTCCATACATTCCTGCAATACATTCACGCATGGCACTGATTCCATATGTGAATGGAAGAAGCGGATGCAGTCTCTGGAAAAATGCCGGTGTCATCTCGATCGGATACGTTCCTGCCGATCCAGGAATCTGCAGGATAACAAGTACAACTCCCAGTGCCTTTCCAATGTGTTTAAAGGTCAATGCCAGTGCGTAGATCAGATTAACATAAACAAACGAACAGAATACACCCACACATACAAACGCTACCGGATGTACACACTGTACTTTCAATAATAAAATATCACCGACACATACGATCAGTCCCTGTACAAGACCTACTGCAACAAATAACAGCCATCTTCCAAAGTAGGCCTGTCCGGCTGTAAACTTCCGTACCTTTTCATCTTTATCAACTTCCTGTTTCAGAATTGATACCAGAATCAGTCCTCCTACCCAAAGTGCAAGATTTGTGTAAAATGGTGTCATTCCCGAGCCATAATTTTCTACATCATATAACACATTTGATTTGATGCTCACCGGAGAGGACATAAAATCTGCAATTGAATCCGCATCAAGTCCTTCCAGTGAAGTCAGTTTCTGATACATCTCTGAACTCTGTAATGCATTTAAATCCGTCTGAACAGATGCCAGTGCCTCATCAACCTGTGTTAACACATCTCCTGTCTGTCCCAATGCAGACGCACTGCTTTTCAGGCTGTCATTTAACTGATTTAAAATCGTCTTTAATTGTTCTACTGTCGGCTCAACTCCGGTTAAAGCCGCAGAAAGATTTCCGCTCAGTGAAGCCAGACTGTCCAGTGACTGATTCAGCTGTGGCAGAATCTTCTGATCCAGATTGGTACGGTAATTTTGCAGACTGTCTTTACTTTCTTTCGCAAGTTTTTCCAGTGAAGTACGTGTATTCTTTGCTGTTGTCACTGCGTTTTGAATCCCTTGATTCCCTGTTTTCAGTGAAGATACCAGCTCCTGTAACGATGCATTCTGGTTCTCCAATTCTGTAATTTTCTGTCCGATCACAGCAGATATCTGCTGTCCCAGTTCTGTATGCCCCTGAATCTTATCATTCAATTCTTTCAGCTGTTCCAGAAGTTCCTGATTTTTATCCAGCAGAGACGAAGCCGTTGAAAGGCTGCTGTCTACTGCTGTCAGTGCCTGTCCGGCTTTCGTCTCAAACACGCCCAGTTTTGCCGATGCCGAGACATACGTGTCATTTAAAAGTGTCTCTCCGTTCGATAACCCATTGGAGAATTCCGTTGAAAACTGTCCAACCGCTGTTCTGGTATCTGCAAGCACATTTCCACTGTCTTCGATTGCTTTGGCTCCTGACTCTGCAGTAACCGTAACCTGATCCAGCATACTTACCGCACTCGCCATGATCTCATCTGACTTATCCACTGTCTTCTGGAAGTTTTCCAATACCTTATTATATTCGTCCAGATTCTTTCTGGTATCTGCGATAGCTTTGATCAGACTTGAATTTTCTTCACTTACTTTTCCGGATAATTCTCCGGCCTCTTTACTCAATAATTCAGAAATGCTCTCTGCAGCTACGGATGTGAATGTATCATTGATTTCCTGCTGAATCGTGCTCGCACCTGTATCCGTGATCTTTGGTGCTATTGCATTTTTCTTTTCATTAATATAATAATCCAGCTTCGGCTGTTTGATATCTCCTGATAAAATACTCAGAAGTGATTCACTGAAATTATCCGGTATTACGATCGCTGCGTAATATTTTCCGGATCTCACTCCCTTTTTCGCTTCTTTTGCATCTACAAACTTCCAGCCAAGCTGGTCATTTTTCTTCAGATTGTCTACAATATTTTGTCCTGCGTCCAGTGACATCTGCTCACTGTCGGCACCTTTATCCTCATTGGCAATCGCAACCTGGATTCCCTTGGTATTTCCATACGGATCCATATTGGCAGCGATGTTGAACCATGCATAAAGAGACGGCAGCACACTGATTCCAACCAGGATCAGTACTGCTGCACGGTTACGGAACAACCGGCCAAGATCTCTTTTGAAAATCTGAAATGATTTCTTCATCCACTAATCCTCCTTTGTTATTGTCATATAGACATTAGTATAACAAAAACACTTCTGAAAATCTACCCAAAAACTGACGAACGGTCATATTTTTATTGTGCTATTTGCACTTCTGAGATGAAGCGCAAAAATGCATCAGTACAGGTCAATTCCCTATATTGATGCATTTTTATCATTTATTTATTTTACAATGCCAACCATATCTTTCACGGATTCAAATCCATTTTTCTTCATATATGCTTCGATTCCGTCAATAATCTCGATCGTTGCATTCGGATTATAGAAATTCGCAGTTCCTACAGATACTGCAGACGCTCCCGCAAGGATCATCTCAATGGCATCTTCCGGTGTCGCAATACCGCCCATTCCAATAATCGGAATGTTCACTGCCTGTGCCGTCTGATATACCATACGGACTGCAATCGGATGTACAACTGGTCCCGACACACCGCCGGTCTTATTTGCTACCGCAAATGTTCTGCGGTTGATATCAATCTTCATACCCGTCAGTGTATTGATCAATGACAGGGCATCTGCTCCGCCGGCTTCTGCTGCCTTCGCAATCTCCGTAATATCCGTAACATTTGGCGTCAGTTTCATGATGATCGGCTGCTTTGCAATCTTTTTGATCTGAGCCGTCAGCTCCTCTACATGCTTTGCATCCTGCCCGAACGCCAGAAAGCCTGCATTAACATTCGGGCACGAAATATTGATCTCCATCATATCAATCGGCTCATCAGCCAGTCTTTCCACCACTTCCAGATATTCTTCCGGTGCATGACCACAGACATTGACGATGATCTTCGTATCATATTTCTTCAGAAATGGAATATCTCTTTTGCAGAACAGATCGATTCCCGGATTCTGGAGTCCGATCGCATTCATCATTCCTCCGTAAACTTCAGCTACACGTGGTGTCGGATTCCCCGGCCACGGGACATTTGCCACGCCCTTGGTCGTTACCGCTCCAAGACGGTTCAGATCCACAAACTCACTGAATTCTTCTCCCGAACCAAATGTACCGGAAGCCACTGTAACCGGATTCTTCCATTCTACGCCGGCAATATTTACTTTCATGTCCATTATAAATCCACCTCCGTAGATAAGAATACTGGTCCGTCTTTACAGATTCTCTTATTGTTCACATTACTGTGTGCATCTTTTTCTTTTGTCTTGCAGACACATGCCAGACAGGCTCCGATACCGCATGCCATTCTCTCTTCCAGGGAAATATAGCATTCTATTTTCTTCTCTTCTGCATAGGCCTTGATCGCACGCAGCATTGGTGTAGGTCCGCATGCAAATATAATATCGGCATCCAGACTCTGCTCACGGATAGCATCCATGACATTTCCTTTTGTTCCCACGCTTCCATCCTCTGTGGAAATATATAAGGTTCCGTTCTGTTCAAACTCCTCTTTCAGGAACGTATGCGCATCTCTATAGCCGACAACAATCTGCTTTTCTTCACACTGCATCTGCTTTGCAAGTTCCAGAATCGGCGGAACACCAATCCCGCCGCCCATCAGGAATACTTTCTTTCCTTCTGCCTTTTCATATGGAAATCCATTTCCCAAAGGTCCGATCACTGGTACAAAATCTCCGGCCTTTAATTCTGAAAACTGTTTTGTTCCGGTCTTTTCTCCTGTCACACGATATACCAGTCTTAATCTTTTTGCTTCTTTATCAATTTCACAGATACTGATCGGGCGTGGAAGTAATTTGCTTGCATCTGTCGTGTATACAGACACAAACTGTCCCGGTCTGGCAGTCAGCGCTGCTTCTGTCTCAATCCACAGGCTGTAGATTCCATCTGCCAGCATCTCCTGTGACAGAACTTTCGCCTGTTCTTTTTTTCTCTCCATCTTCCTTTATCTCCTGTCAAGATTACTCTGTCTTACTTTTTTCGTTATCAGTCTTTTTTTTCGTCTGTTCAGACATTATCTGTTCTCAAGTGCTCCCTTGATGTCTGCGATCATCGTCTCAACTGCTGCTCTGGATGCATCACCAAAATTCTCAGCTCCAAATTTTGCATACTGCTCCTGCTTATATGCCGCAATGATTCCTCTGGAAGAGTTTACGATTGCTCCAAGGCCATCTTCATTGAAGAAATGTACCAGGTCTTTTCCTTTTCCTCCCTGTGCACCGTAACCAGGAACCAGAATGTAAGCTTTTGGCATCACTTTTCTTAATACTTTTCCCATCTCCGGATAAGTTGCTCCGACTACTGCTCCGACATAGCTGTACTCATCGCCCATGACTTCAGATCCCCATGCGGCAACTTTTTCTCCAACCAGTTCATATAACGGACGGCCGTCGATCTTCTGATCCTGGAATTCACCGCTTGACGGATTTGATGTCTTAACAAGTACGAAGATTCCCTTCTTTTCTTCTTTACATACGTCCAGGAATGGATTCACTCCATCTGAACCAAGGTATGGATTCACTGTTACAAAGTCTTCATCAAATGGTGCGTATGTCTTGCTGCCTACTTTCACCTTACCAATATGACCCACAGCATAAGCTGCTGATGTAGAACCAATGTCTCCTCTTTTAATATCGCCGATGACAACCAGTCCTTTTTCCTTACAGTAATCTACCGTTTTCTTGAATGCTGCAAGTCCCGGAAGACCAAACTGTTCATACATAGCGATCTGTGGTTTTACAGCCGGAATCAGATCATAAGTCTTGTCCACGATTTCTTTATTGAACTGCCAGATTGCTTCTGCTGCTCCTTCCAGTGTCTCACCATATTCTGCGAACGCTTTTTTCTGTACCTGCTCCGGAATATAGTTCAACATCGGATCTAATCCTACTACAATCGGTGCTCCTGTCTTCTTTATGTTGGCTACTAACTGATTAATCAATGTTTTTTCCTCCTACCTTATATGCATAATCTAAATTTCATATTGTTTATATTTTACCATAAGGCATAATAAAAGGGAATGCCAAACTGCATTCCCTTCAAAACTCTTATTTTGCTATGTCACCATCCACAAACGATTACTTCATCTGTGCTTTTACTTCCTCCACAGCTTTATCAAGCTGATTGTCTGCATCCGGATTTTCTTCATTATTTTCGTATTCGACCTTTACATCCGGTGTAATTCCTTTTCCGTTGATGCTTCTTCCCTTTGGAGTGAAATATTCTGCAATCGTAAGTTTTACGGCTGTTCCGTCATCCAGATCAAAAATCTGCTGTACGACACCCTTTCCATATGTCTGGGTTCCGACAATCTTACCGATTCCGTAATCCTGGATTGCCCCGGAGTAAATCTCTGATGCACTGGCACTGTTTCCATTTACCAGAACTGCCAGCGGTTTTGTAAACTGATGTTCTTCGTCAGATTTCATCTTTGTCTTTTTGCCATTTTTATCTTCCGTATACACGATCAGGCCCTTTGGCAGCATCAGATCCAGCATATCACATACTGTACTGAGCGAACCTCCAGGATTATTACGCAGATCCACAACCAGCCCTGTCATTCCCTGTTTTTCAAGATCATCCAATGCTTCTTTGTACTGATCATACGTCACAGTATCAAATTCAGACACTCTGATATAACCAATCTTGTCATCCATCATCTTATACTCAATTGTCTGTGCCTGTACGGTATCTCTTGTTGCAGTCACAGTTACTTCTTTGGCATCTTCACCTCTTAATACGGTGAGTTCTACCGTTGTTCCTTTTTCACCCTTTACCTTACTTACAACTTTAGAGAGATCTTTTCCTGTGACTTCTTTTCCTTCAACCTTATAAAGGATATCATTCTCCTTAAGTCCTGCTTTCTCAGCCGGAGAATCCTTATATATCTGGACCAGAGTGATCACTCCTGTCTCTGTATTCTGAGACATCACAGCACCGATTCCGGAATATTCACCACCAGTTGATTCGTATAATTCTTTTGTTTCTTTTTTGTTATAATATACCGAATACGGATCATTCAGGCCATTGATATAACCTTTATAGACCCCATCTTCCAGATTCTTTTCTTTTACATCCCCCATATAATGCTTCTCGATCAGGTTCTGCAGTTCTGATATCTTATCTTCTGTTTTTGATGTGATATCACTGTTTCCATTATTCACTTTTAATCCACAGGACACGAGTCCTGCCACTAATAACATAGCAAGGGCGCCACAAAGCGCCCCTTTCAAAAAACTTTTTCTGTTTTTCATTTATCTTGCCTCATACTATGATCTGTTCGTTTCTTACAGATAGTTTGCCGGATTTACCGGTGTTCCATTCAACATTACCTGAAAATGCAGATGTGGTCCGGTTGAATTTCCTGTAGTTCCAACCGCTGCAACATTCTGACCTCTGCTGACTTTCTGTCCCGCACTCACATAAATCGCATTGCAATGCATATAATATGTAAGCAATCCGTTTCCATGACTGATTACTAACAGGTTTCCCGCATTTCCGGCATATCCGGCTGAAATAACTGTTCCTGCCGCAGCCGCATAGATTGGCGTTCCTGTTGCTGCTGCAAAGTCAATCCCTTTATGATTCGTACTTGCACCTGCAATCGGCTGTGTTCTGTAACCAAATCCACTCGAAATATATCCACCCGGACAAGGATGTGTAAATGTTCCATTTCCCGACACCACCGATGCCCCGGCGGAACCGGCCGAAGACCCCGATGAGCTTGTATTCTTTTTGGCTGCTGCCTGAGCCTTCTTCGCAGCTGCCGCTGCCGCTGCTGCTTCTTTCTGTTTACGTTCGGCTTCGGCAGCTGCCGCTTCCAGCTGTGCAAGCTTATTCTTTGTATCTCCCAGTTCGCTGGTCAAACTCTGAATCTCACTTTGCTTATTCTTTATCAGTTCATTTACGCTGTCCTGCTTTGTGATCAGATCATCCTGCATCGTCTGCAGTTCTTTATATTCTTTCTTGAGTTCTGCTTCCTGATTCTCGACATTGGTTACAACCTTCTGGAATTCTACCAGCATGTTTCTGTCGTATCCTGATATTCTGCTGATATATTCAGCATTATTCAGCAATTCTCCAATTGACTTTGAAGAGCAAAGGATTTCTACAAATCCTGTATTTCCATTTTCATACATATAACGGATTCTCTTCTTCATACTTTCATACTGTTCATTCTCATCCGCTTTTGCAAGAATCAATTCTTCTTCTTTATTTGTGATCTCATCTTCTTTTGCAGAAATCTTTTTCTTAGTTTCTTCCATCTCACCCGTCAGCTTTTTCAGCTGATCTGCCAGAGATGTTTTCTCATTTTCAGCAGCTTTCTTCTTGCTTTCCAGTTCTTCTGCTTTTTTCTTTGTATCATCAATTTCTGTTGCATATGTCTGCACAAACATTCCGCTTACAAGCGTAAGCACCAGCAGAAGGCTTATCATCTTCTTTCTTTTTATCATATGACGCTCCTTTCCGAGCCAGAACTTTTATACCTTCAGATGTTTGCGGATTGTAAAGAAACTTCCCACAAAACCGATTCCAACACCCAAAGCAATTCCGATTGGAAGTAATGTTCTGTAAACAGTTGCTACCGGAAGGAAATCTACAATATTATTCAGAAGGCTGAATTTTGTCATAATGTATGTAATTGCCTTATCATACATAAAATAAAGCAATACGAGCGGGATTACAGCTCCGACAGCTCCGATAATCAGACCCTCTATTACAAACGGCGCACGGACAAATCCGTCTTTTGCTCCGATATATTTCATAATTGCAATTTCTTCACGTCTTACCGTAATACCCATAGTGACCGTATTACTGATCAGGAAAATTGACACTGCCAGAAGAATTGCAATAATTGCTACCGATACATATCCCACCAACTTGTTCACACTGGTAAGAGTCTTGGCTACTACGTCTGATTTATTAACTTTACGCACCCCATCCAGCGACTTTGCATAAGACACTACATCTTTCTGCTTTGATACGTCTGAAAGATATACTTCGTAGTTATCTGAATTGGCAAGCGGGTTATCACTCTTAAATCCTTCTGCCAGATCACTTGATTCTCCAAAATACTGATCTTTAAACTTATTCCATGCTGCATCCGCACTTACATAATTTACTTTCAGTACTCCATCTTCTTTCTTCAGCTGGGCACCAATTGTATCTTTTTGTTCTTTTGTAGTATCTTCATTAAAAAATACTGTAATAGCAACACCTTCTTCTGCTTTTTCTACAATATAACTAAAGTTAACTACAATGGAATAGAACAATCCGAACAGGAAAATGCATGCCGCCATCGTTGCGATCGAAGCAACGGAAAACATCTTATTTCTGCGGATGTTCTTAACCCCTTGTTTCATCGAATATCCTATTGTACTAATTCTCATGCTTATACCCACCTTTTTTCTCGTCGCTTACGATGACACCCTTTTTCATCGTAACAACTCGCTTCTGCATTTCATTTACGATCTCCTGGTTATGCGTAACGACAAGAACTGTAGTTCCTCTGTCATTCGCTTCTTCCAATAACTTCATGATTTCCCATGAGTTTGTCGGATCCAGGTTACCCGTAGGCTCATCTGCCAGAAGAATAGCAGGTTCATTCACGATCGCTCTTGCAATCGCAACCCTCTGCTGTTCACCACCGGATAATTCCTTCGGAAATGCTTTGTATTTCTGGGCAAGCCCTACCAGTGACAGTGCCGCCGGTACTTTTTTCTTGATAATTCTTGTAGGTGTCTCTGTAACTCTCTGCGCAAACGCAATATTTTCATAAATATTTCTGTCTTTCAACAAACGGAAATCCTGAAATACAACGCCAATATTTCTTCTGTACATCGCAACTTTGCGATGTTTCATACGGCTTAAATTATTGCCATTTACAATAATCGTTCCCGAAGTAGGTTCCAGTTCTTTCATGATAAGCTTGATCAAAGTAGACTTACCAGAGCCGCTGTCTCCTACAATAAACACAAATTCACCCTGTTCAATCTTCAGATTGATTCCATTCAGGGCTGCAACCCCTTTTGAGTACTCTTTCGTTACTTCTCTTAGTTCAATCATATGTTCCTCCTGATTATTAATACTCCAGTGACTCCATATACTTCATATATTTCACAACCATAAGTGCGATTTTGAATGTAATGGCGTCTTCGAACACACGGAGATCCAGACCGGTACTCTTTTGTAATTTATCCAGTCTGTATACCAGTGTATTACGGTGTATATATAATTGTCTGGATGTCTCTGATACGTTCAGATTATTCTCAAAGAATTTATTGATTGTTGTCAATGTCTCCTCATCGAAATCATCCGGTGATTTCCCCTCAAAAATCTCACGTATGAACATCTTACACAGCGGAATCGGAAGCTGATAGATCAGACGTCCTATTCCCAAAGCACTATATGCGATGACACTTCGCTCACTAAAGAAAATCTTGCCGACATCAAGTGCCAGCTTGGCTTCTTTATATGATTTTGATACTTCTTTGATATCATTTACAACCGTTCCGTATGCGATCAGAACATCTTCTTCTCCGTCTTCTTTCAGGAGTGTATACATATTCTCCGCAATCTTCTCCAGTTCTGTATGTCCATCATTTGGCTCCAGTTCTTTTACCACGATGATATTTTTCTCATCAACGGCCGTCACAAAATCTCTGCTACGATTACCAAGAAGGTTTCTTACATTATCCAGCGCATTCGTATCTTTTTCGTGCTTTGTTTCAATAATAAAGATAACACGTCTTACTTCTGTGTCAATATGTAATTTCTTAGCACGGTTGTAAATATCTACCAGCAACAGATTATCTAACAGCAGGTTTTTGATAAAATTATCTTTGTCAAATCTTTCTTTATATGCTACAAGAAGATTCTGAATCTGGAAGGCCGCAATCTTACCTACCATGTAAACATCATCACTTCCTCCATTGGCAAGAAGAATATACTCTAACTGATGTTCATCAAAAATCTTAAAAAACTGATATCCCTGTACGACCTGACTGTCTGCCGGGGATTCTACAAAGGAGATAACCTCCTCTACATAGTTCTCCTGTTCTGAAAATGTGCTTGCAAGAGATTTACCGTCTGTGTCCATCACGCAAAAGTCAATTCGTGTAATCCCTTTCAATCCTTCAATTGTGTTTTGAAGTATTTGATTAGATATCATATTCCATCTCCTCCACTCTTTTCAATATACATTTTCCACAACAAATCTTATCTACAAATTTCCAAAATGTATACTGTCAAATCTTATCTTAATATATATGACCAAAAAAATAAAGAGGAAATCACACTTTTTTGGTAATTTCCTCAGTTTTTTTACAATTTATTCACATTTATCCCATAGACATAGTGACGAAACATATTTCTTATGTTTTTCTTAGGATTTTGTTTTTAGCTTATTTTTTTCCATTTCACGCTTAAATATATGATTCAACAGAAATTTTGCCAGCTTCCCATGACCAAGTCCCTGCCTGTGATCCGAGAACATTCTATTCCCGACGCCGACCCATACTCTTGCATCCAAGAGATTCCTGTTTTTCGCTATAAAATCTTCCTGTAACGGTACTGACAATGCCGAAAGAATACAATCCACTTCACTTCCGTTAATCGCATTGACCAACATGTCGTCTGCCCTTCCCTCCGCTGATACTTTTGCAAGACCTACCAGCTGAATCCCACTGTAGGTTCTCTGCATATAGCGAAATGCTTCCTGTCCATCTTCCTCCGATTCGACCAGAAGATACATTCTCTTATGATTCTTATGCAAATAACGCATAAACATCTTCAAATATAATTTTATATCGATTTCCTTTGGCAGCCTCGCTTCTTCTGCTGCTTCAAGAATCAGCTTTTCCCCCGGCAGCACAAGATCAAATTCATTCATCCTGGCCTTAAGTTCCGAAAGATCATTCATCTGCATAAGACCGTCTACCGATACCACATCTATCACGCTTACAGGTTCTGACTCCAGAAAAGCTATCGTTTCTTTCATAGCTTCTTTTGCTGTACAGCTGTCTATATTCACATCTAAAACATTAATCTTTTCGTTCATATCCTCACCTGCTAACTCTTTTCCCAGTTTTTCGATTATAGCAAATGGATATTCCCTTTTCAACCTTTATTACACAATCTTCACACTAATTAACATTCGTAATACTTTTGTCATTTTTTTCATTTTCCCGTTTCTTTTTCGTGATCAACCCTCCGATTCGACCGGTTTCCTTGGATGTAAGTGATTTCCATCCATCCTGCATCACCCGGTCCAGAAGGCCTAATTCCTCCGCAATCTCATATTTTACTTTTTCATCTGGAGTAAGGTCCTCCAGGTGGATTGGGGTTTTCTTTTTTGATGACATAGTAGGTGCATTCCTTTCGTTTTCTTATAAGTATGCCCACTTTTTTCTATTTAATGCATCATGGCGGCTGGGACCTTGTAGTTTTATTCCTGAGGTTTCGCATGCCATAATAATTAAACAGAGGAACCGTAACCTTTGTGATACCGGAAGTGTACGAAAAAGCCGGAAAATCAATGGTTTCACCACAACTTTCCGGCTGCACAACGGTTACAATCCCTCTATTGAATTCATTATCATTGGCCAATCACGACATGAGAAAGACTTGGTATTGTGTTTGTTGCGTATTTTGGCGCGATGTGTAGAAGTTCTTAGGCAGTTTGACTTCCCGTTAAAGGGACGGAGCGAACTGTTTAAACCCCGTAGGGGTGAGTTTTGAGCGGAGACCCTTTCGTTCTTAGGGAAGGCGGACTGCCTTAGAACTTCTGCATCGTGACATCCAGCAACAAACATAATACCAAGTCTTTCTCATGGACCGGGATAAGCCACGATGATGAACTAAATAGAAATACCCCTTAATTTTCCTCCGGATCATCCGGTATAATAATCGCCGCAACAATATAAGCCAGTACCCCCGATCCGGCTCCCATTGAGATCAGTACAAATGCCAGTCTCACAAGTGTCGGATCAATGTTGAAATATTTTGCGATTCCACCACATACTCCACATATCATTCTGTTTTTTCTTGATCGGTATAATCTTTTTCCTTCCATTGTTCTGTCCTCCATATTTTTATTATATACTCTGCCTGCTTTATTATCTTTGTGATCATTTACATCTGTCTGTATTTACAGCTGTTCCATAAATGCTACATTGATAGATCCGATACCACAGTCAATATCCATTTTCTTGTCTGTGCCATTATCAATGCTTTTTTCTCTCCCAAATCCTGAAAAGCTGTCATCTCCGCATCGAATTTCTCCGATACCACAGTCCAGGTCATAATTATAATCTTTCTGCTTTCCTTTTATCTTCAGGTTTATCTCTCCTACTCCGCAGTCTGCTTCGATTTTCTTCTTTACATCGCCTGTTGCAGTTATGGAACCAGCCCCACATTTAAATTCTGCTTTTTCAGCTGCAAATTCCAGGATGCTAACCTCACCTGCTCCGGCATTTACCTCAAGATCTTTTGCAAGAATCTGCTCTGCCCTTAATTCACCAGCCTTCAGATCCAGCTCTGCCTTTTCCAGTTCCATATCTTTCGGAAGCGTCACAGTAATGGTTCCTTTTCCTATATTCTTGATTCTTTTAATCTTTTTATTCGATGTAAGATATAAGGTTCCATTTTTGGCAAACGCACAAAAGCCAAGCTTTTCATGTGTGTCTTTGCTTTCTACTGTAATCTCATCTGTATCTGACTGTGTCTTCAGATGGATTCTTCCTTCGCGCACCGTACTTTTTATCTCATGGATATTCTGATATGTTGCTTTTCCGTTTCCTTCTATAACACCGGTTGCATCTTTCATGTTCGCTTTCTCCTGTGCTTGTGCTGTTTCTTCCTGTTTCTGTTCGTCCTGATCATCGTCTGTATCAGTCTCATTATCTTCCTCCTGATCATCATCTATATCGTCATCATCATCATCATCCGGATCACCATATGTCTTATCTTCGGATACCCAGCTGATCCCATGTGGAAATTGATGTGCTATATCTGTCAGGGTCGTTCCCATTCCCCAGGATACCGAACAACATATGATTCCAATCAGAAACATAGAACCACACACGATCCAGAATATTTTCCAACGTTTCTTCATCTCTTATGCCACCGCCTTTCTGTGAAATGGTTTTCTTAAAATATATACAATTCCTCTGACGATTCCCGGAAATACGATAATACAGAGTCTTACTCCAACTACGGTACCGATTACACCGATCGCGATCACCATCAGTCCTGCTCCAAGAACCGCAAGTCCCACACCCGGATTGGCGAACAGGCTTCCTATTCCTGCAGCAAAAAGCACAACACCGACCATCACCACTGCCGCAAAACCGATTACAATCGCTGCAAACAAACAGAACACTGCTATTACAATTCCTGCAATTAATGCCAGAATCCCTGCTCCAAGCGGTATCACAATCGGAAATCCGATCACTACAATTGCTATGATCATGGCCAATTTTAGCCATTTGTTTGTCCACGGCTTTTTCTCCTGGCTTTCATAATCATAGGTTCCGTTATCCTGATATATCTTATTATCCTTTTCTTCTCCGTATGTATCTTCCTGATAATACTGGTATGTGTTTTCCCGGTCATGCTGTTCCCTGGCTCCAGAGTATGCTGCATTTTCTCCGGTTACTTTGCCGATTGCTTCTTCGGTTGTTTTTTCCGTTCCACCTTCTTTGCCGTCTTCTGTGTCTTCCCGGTCCGCTTTGATCTTCATCGCTACTTTTTCCGGACTTTCCAGTTCTTCTATTACATTCTGCTCATTCTCAGACCCTGCATCATCGAAGTAATCATTATAATATTTCAATGCATCGATTCTGTCCTCTTCCGGGATATCCTGAAGAAGTCTGGACAGCGTCTCCATAAATTCTACTCTGTTCATTCTAGTCTACCTCCCTCAAACAATTCGCTGATCTTTCCGGAATATTCTTTCCATTCTTTCTGATACATGGCAAGCTGCGTTCTTCCACTTTCCGTCACTTTATAATAACGTCTGTTTCTTCCGTCAAACTGCCGGTCATAGACTTCCAGATAATCCCCTTTCTGCAGCCTCCGAAGCACCGGATATAATGTAGATTCTGATACATCGATCGCTTTTCTTACATCCTGCGTAATCTTATATCCATAAGTTCCTTCATCTTCCCGCGATACTACCGCCAGCACAATTGCATCCAGAAGAGCTGCGCCTGTATTAAAAACCATGCTCTCACTCCCTTTCGCATTATTATCTAATATTATTTCGTTACGTATATTATATGTCGTATAATATAGTATGTCAACACATATTGTTTACATTACAAAAATGTAAGGTTAAATCTGCAGAATCTGTCACCGATAGCTTTTCTCGAACGTATGATGATAAAAAAAGCACACCCGGTCATCGCAAAATCTTTCAAATAACTGAAATAATTTTTTACGATACACAGATGTGCCTTTTTCTATTTATTTAATATAAATTCCCTCTTTTAGTGTAAAGGAATATATAATCTTTTCTTTTACTTTCTTTCCGGTCATTTGTTCCAACGCTTTTGCATAATAGCGCAGCTGCTCCTGATACCTTTCTGCCAGTTCTTCCTTCCGTCTTACCTTGTCGGTCTTATAATCCAGCACGACAAGTCCGTCCGGTTCTTCAAAATAGGCATCGATAATTCCCTGTACCAGTATCAGTTCCCCGTCTTCTTCCTCCGGATACAGCTCTCTGGCATCTATTCCCAGTACAAATGGCTGCTCTCTCCAAAGTCTTTGTTTACCGTCCGCTTCCCGCAGCCGCCTTCCTATACCTGACTTTGCAAACTGCAGGATATCTTCCCAGCAGATACATCTTGCGGCATCTTCTTCTATCCGTCCTCTTCTTACCTGATCATCCAGCCAGTCCATAAAATATTTCTTCCAGTTTTCTTTTTCCCCGACCGTATCTTCTGTAAATTCAGGCATCCCTTTCATATCCAGAAGTTCCATAACTCTGTGATAAGCCGTACCTCTTGCAGCTCCGGCCAGAACCTCATCTTCCTGCAAAAATTGCGGAATCATCGGCACAACTTCCGGTTCTTCCTGCAGAAGTTCTCCTTCTTCTTCTCGTTCTTCTTCGCCGCCATCCAGACCAATCTCATATGCCCGCTTTTTCAGCTCGGTAACTGTAAATTTCAGCTTTCTCATACTGCTTTTTTCGTACGGATAGATGAATTCAAACTGTTCTTTCATCATATCATGAAGCTTTGGCTCGTAAATCTCATTCACATCCCAGTTTTCAAGAACAGCTCTGGAAATCCCGCTTTTTTCTTCCTCTTCTATACTTTCTTTTACCACATCTTCTACATGTAAGATCTGAAGTTTTAATGGTTCTCCTTCTGTACGCAGAACTGCCGGTAATATGAAGTCCCAGTACGTCACCGCATGGCTCAGCTGCAAGAATGATAATTCTTTTCTCTTATTTCCCTGAAATACCCGCCCGTCAGATATCTTATCCTCGGGATTTGAAAGTGTTCCTGTAATGATCAGTTTTTCTTTTGCACGCGTAAGTGCAACGTACAATACACGAAGTTCTTCTCCAAGACTTTCCAGAGCTTCTTCTTTCTGGATCACCTTTTTGATAATGCTTGGTATCTTAGTCCTGTATTCCAGATTAACTGCATCCAGTCCAACACCCATTCCGGCATGAAGAGCCACAGCACTCCTTGCATCCTGCATATTAAATCGTTTTCCCATTCCGGCCACGATCACAACAGGGAATTCCAGACCTTTGCTTTTATGAATCGTCATTACCCGTACCGTGTCTGCATGCTCATCTTCTATACTTGCTTCTCCGTAATCTACATCGTATTTCTGAAGCTGTTCAATATATCTTACAAAATGAAACAATCCTTTGTAGCTCGTTGACTCATACGCTCTGGCTTTTTCAATCAACATATCCAGATTTGCTTTCCTCTGTGCACCTCCCGGCATGGATGCAACATAATCTCCATATCCGGTTGTTTCCAATATCTTCCAGAGCAATTCATGCATCGGTGTATACGGTACAATCTTTCTAAAGTCATCCATCTGATCCAGACATTTTTGAAGTTTCAGTTGTATATCCGCATTCTCTCCTTGTTCTCTGTACTTCGTCACACTCTCAAAGAATGCCGTATCCGGATATGCACACCGTATTTCTGCCAGTTCTTCCTGAGATAGTCCGGCAAATGCTGAACTTAAGACAGCAGTAAGTGGAATATCCTGCCTTCTGTTATCCAAGACCCTCAAATAATCCATGAGCACCCCAATTTCCTGAGTCTGAAAATATCCCTCGCTTGTTCCTGCATAAGTCGGTATTCCTTCCCGGTTCAACACTTCGGTAAATACATCGGCAAATCCTTTGATACTTCTCGTCAGGATTACAATATCCGAGTAACGCACATTCCGAAGTTCCCCTGTCTCTTTATCTGTAACTTTCTGTGAACGCAGAAGTTCCCGGATACGCATTGCGATCATTCTTGCCTCCAGTTCCCTCTCGGAAGGAATTTTCTCCTCAAAGTCTTCCTCTTTTGACAATATTTCCAGGTCACTGTCCATCACAAGAATCTCTGTCTTAACATTGTCATTTTCTGGATATTCAGCTCCCGGATAAAGAGCTGCCTGATCATCATAGACGATTCCGCCCAGTTTTTCAGTCATGATCTGTCTGAATATAGCATTGGCACTTTCAAGTACTTCTTTCCGGCTTCGAAAATTCTTGTGCAGATCAATTCTCTGCGTCTTACTTTCTTCTATATTATATGTGCGGAATTTTTCCAGAAATAATTCCGGTCTGGACAGACGGAATCTGTAAATACTCTGTTTTACATCCCCCACCATAAATATATTGTATCTTCCGCTTCTGCAGCCAGATACACTGGTAAGAATTGCTTCCTGGATCAGGTTACTGTCCTGATACTCATCAATCATGATTTCTTCAAACTGCTTCTGATATTCTTCCGCTATTTTGGACGGAACAAAACCATTTTCCGTCTTCTGCGTCAGAATCCTCAGTGCGTACTGTTCCATATCAGAAAAGTCGATCATATTCTGGGCACGCTTCTGCTCTTCGAATCTCTCTGCAAAAAGCCGCACCAGATCCGCCAGTTCTTCCATTGCCGGAGCACATACCCGAAGATCTTCCACCAGTTCTTCCGGACTTTCATAGAAATACTGGGCGCTCATATTTTTCACAATCCCTTTGACCATTTCCCTGATCTTTTTGACCAGGTCAATCTTTTCTTCTGATACTGTTTTATCCTTGTTTGCTGCGATCCTCGCCCATTTTACATTCGAAAATGCTTCCGCAAGGCTTTTATAAGACGCCCTGTTACACAATTCTTCAATGACCCGCAGATCTTTTTCTAGTGTTGCTTCATATACGGCAGGCCCTTCCGGACTTAATGCCACATTTTCCGCATAGATAAGCAGTTCTTTTGCATCTTCCAGATTCTTTCTGATATCTGTCATCACTTTCTTCATGATGCTGCTTCCTTCCAGTGCCTTTACATCCGGGATTTCATAGGCTTTTACACAGGAATCCAGCCATGCTTCACTGTCCGGATAACTTCTGGAAAACTCATAAATTTTAAGTATCAGATCCTCAATCTTTTTATCATTCCGGCCGGTACTGTACGCTGCGGTAAAGTCAAGAAAACGCTTACTGCCTTCCTGATATTTTTCCTCCAGCATATCTTCCAGTACATCATGTCTTAGGAGCTTTAATTCGCCTTCTTCACCAATTCTGAATCCCGGATCAATATCAATCGCATGAAAATGATCACGGATCACGGAAAGGCAGAAACTGTGTATCGTTGTGATCTGCGCATTATGGATCAGAGTAGCCTGCTGCTTCAGATGTTCATTATCCGGATATTCCATCAGTTTCTTTTCGATTGCCAGCCGGATTCTTTCTTTCATTTCCGATGCTGCTGCCTCCGTAAAAGTAACAATCAGAAGTCGGTCCACATCCATCGGAGGGTCATCTTTTGTCAACATTGTGATGATTCGTTCTACCAGAACTGCCGTTTTCCCGGAACCTGCTGCCGCTGATACCAGAATATTGCGATTCCGTAATCGGATTACTTTCTCCTGTTCTTCCGTCCACTTCACACCCATGGCTATTCTCCTCCTTTCTGCTCCATCCGCATTGCTTCCATTGCTTCTTCTTTTCCCGTTGTTCCTATATCACGATATTCATATCCCGGGATTTTCACGTCGAAGCCGCACACCTGCCGGTATGGACAATAATCACAGCCGCTTTCCTGTCCTCTCTTATATGGAAGTGCTCCTACATCTCCATTTAATATCTTTGTTCTTGCATCTTTCATCTTTTTCCGGGCATGTACCATCATTGCCTGGAAATCCTCTCCCGCAACTACTTTAGAGTATCCGGACACACTGCCGTTCTTATTATATTTCACCGGGACTGCCATAGATTCTCCCGTTGTATCCCGGTCCAGATGCTTAAGGATCTCTGCCTTTAACGGTATGATCCCGTCTGGTTTCAGCTGCTTTAAGACTGCCTGTTCTGCTTCTTCTTTATCTTTCGTCTTATCTACAATCGGATCCTGGATCCGATAATAAAATACGCCCGCAGGAACAACTTCTTTCTCCGGGTGGCGTTTCTTCTGAAATTCTATTGCCGCATCCATATAGATCATAAGCTGAAGCTGCAGGCCGTGATACAATGCTACGATATCAAACGCCTTGCTTCCAGTCTTATAATCCATCACCTTAACATATACCTGTTCTTCGGTTTCACACACATCTACTCTGTCGATCTTTCCTCCAAAGAAACGAAGCTCATACGCCTCCGGCACAAAATCTCCTGCCTTAAGCTGATTCGTAAGTGCCCATACTGTGCGTTCCAGCATCTGTTTCATCCTGACGATCAGTTGTTCATTTCTCGCCGAACTGTATAACACTGAGTTACCATAGTCTGTGATCGCTGCCTCCACACATTCATCGATCATTTCTTTTCTCTGTTCTTCTGTCAGGATCGTCCAGCCACCTGCTTCAGATGCTTTTTTTGAAAATAATTCCAGGGCACTGTGACATACATTTCCAAGATCCACTGCTTTAAACTCATATACCGGCCGTTCTTTCAGACGTAATCCATATGCAAGGAAATGTGCACATGCACAACTTGCATACCGTTCCATTCGGGTAATACTTCCTTCGAAATTTTCACCGTAAAGCTGCTTTGCAACGCTTTCCGACAATGGATCCTCCGGGCGTCTGTAGTACCATGCCGTTAAAAGTTCGTCTACTTTTTCTTTCCACTTTGGATCTTTCTGATACCAGGTATAAAGCTCCTGCCATGTGACATCCAGATTTTTCTCCTGAAGACCACGGATCAGATATTTTACCCCTGTTTTTTCCGTCAGTTCTTTTTGCACCAGTTCCTTCTCATCCTCGTCCCGTACCTTCACATCCGGATACAGACGCAATAATTCCTGAATCAGATAGGAAGGTCTTAATGCCTTCCCGTCCGCGGACACCTTGCTGTAATATACCTTAAGCTTTTCCGATGGTTTCGTCAGATTCATATACAGATAGAACTTCTGGACATAAGCTTTTTCTTTACCTCCCGCAGACAACGCATGATCAGCCTGACGGAATTTTTCTCTGTCGCGTTCAGACAGAAGTCCCGTTCTTAAAAGCGCCCCCGGCAGGAAACAGTCATTGGCTCCCACAAAAAAGAGTGCTCTTATATCTTTCAGTCTGGTCCTTTGCATATCTCCGGCTACCACCTGATCTACACTTGGCGGAATAACGCCGACCCTTGCTTCTTCAAGACCTGCATCCAGAAGTTTACAATACTCACTTAAGCCCACCGGTTCCTCTCCAAGAAGTGCCACAAATTTATCAAACAACTCTATGATGATCCGGTAAATCTGAGAATATTCCTTTGCCAGAGCCAGTTCCCCTGCCTCTTGAAATTCTTCTTCTGTTTTCTTAAGTCTTTCCTGAATATTCTCCTGAACCATAAATTCATATACTGCCAAGGTAATATCTTTTACGGTTTTCCTCTTTTGTTTTAAAACAAACATCAGATTATCCACTTTTTCTACCATTTGTACTCGATAATGATTCAGCCTCTCCAGTTCCTCTTCTTCCATCCCTTTCATACGACGGATCCATCGGTTCTGCCAGCCCTTATAGCCCCGGATTCCGAGTCCGATCACATAATTTTCCAGTTCATCGACCTCTTCATAACTAAATCCTGCAAGATTCGTCCGCAGGAAACGGAATACACTTTCATAAGAGAAATTCTTCTCTGCCATATTCAGAAGACTTCTCAGGTATTCTACAAATGAATTCAGCAGAATACTTCTCTTATGATCCATAAATACAGGAATTCCATATGTTTCAAATGCCTGTTCCAGATAGTCTCCATATACATTCATATCACTGACTATGACACCAATCTCACGATAACGGTATCTTTCTTTTCTTACCAGTTTCCTGATCTCTTCTGCTACAGCCATTGCTTCTTCTCCCGGATTTCGCGCCACATGAATTCCAAGATTTTTCACTTCTTTTTCATATGTTCCTGCTCCATATCTGAAAATATTCCGCTCCAGAAATGCCAGCTCTTTATTTTTCTCAAAACGCTTTACCGGATATCCATACAGGCAGACCGGTTCCTCTACCGCAATGTGTTCTTCCCTCGCCAGACTGATTAATGTTGTCACCATCTGCTTGCTCAGTCCAAACAGCTGATATGGATGTCTGTAAGAATATGGATTCTCCCTTTCATCCATGATAACCGTTATCCATACACCCTTACAATATTTCATAAGCTCCAGAATCAGCCTGTTCTGCACCGGTGTAAAGCCTGTAAATCCATCCAGTACCACTGTGCTGTTCTTTAAAAGCTCTGATTCTCTAACTTCTCGGCTCAGCACATCTAACAACTCTTCCTTTGTGATATAACGTTCTCTTAAATAATCCTGAAAACCATCATATAAAAGCCGGATGTCTTTTAATTTATAATATAACCTGGATTCTTCATCCAGCGAATCTATCATATCATCCAGTTCTTCTTCCCCGATATCATATTGTGTAAATTCCGAAATCACGGATTTGACCTCAGAGATATACCCCAGTTTCTTAATATTCCCCTTTAGGACAGTCAGTTTATCCTCATAATTCCCTGCGATCTTTCGCAGGATCAGATTCTTTCCCTCATCATCCAGTACCGGTATTTTCTTTACTCCGGTCTCTTCAAACACACGGTATGCAAGACGTGCAAAGCTCAATACATCAATATTCATGATTCCGTGTCTCGGATGCATACGAACCAGATCTTTCTGTGTCTGCATTGTAAACTGCTCCGGTACAAGCACTATGAAATTCTCCTGTGGATTTTTTTCAGATTCTTCTATGACATGCTGATATAAATACGTTGATTTTCCTGAGCCCGACGGCCCAAATACAAATTTTAAAGGCATAAGGTTTCCTCCTTATGCCCTAGTATAACACGAATATATGTTTGTTGTATACATATTAGTCTACAATGCGCGAAGTCTTTCTGCAAATTCATTGCTTAATGTTACCTTTGCAATATAGAAGACATCACCTGTCATATATACATTCCAGTCATCTTCTACTTCTACCTGAAGTTCTCCTCCAGGCATATGAACGATCACTTTACTGTTAGTCAGCCCCAGTTTGTATGCAACTCCTGCCGCTGCACAGGCACCTGTTCCGGATGCTCTTGTATAACCTGCACCTCGTTCAAAGATCTCGATTGCGATATTTTCCTTATCGATCACCTGCATAATCTGTGTATTGATCCTGTTTGGGAAATATCTTGCGATCTCAGAATAATCACCGATCTTACATACCAGTGGTTTTGAGATCTCCCGCATCGGAATGACACAATGAGGATTACCGATCGATACGCAGGTAACCGGATACAACGTTCTTCCAAATACCATATCCTCATTGATCACTTCTCGTCTTTCTCCAATAACAGGAATCTCATCACTCCAGAAAGATAATTTTCCCATCGATACACGCAGGCGGCTTCCGTCCTCATTTAAAAATGTAACTTCGACCGGACCGTTTCCTGTATATAATTTAAAATTCTTTTTCTGTACATAACTTGCATCTTTCAGATATTTTGCAAAAATGCGGACACCATTTCCACTGGTCTCAGATTCACTTCCGTCCGGATTCCATACTTTTACGTGCATACCGTCTTCTTTCAGAATCGGGCCTTCAAGTACTCCGTCTGCTCCCAGTCCCTCATTACGGTCACAGAGCATTTTTACATTTGCCTCATCCAGTTTTAATTCGTTATGATTCGGATCAAATACCAGATAATCATTGCCAAGTCCATGATAACGTTCTACTACTACCTTCATCTTTTTTTCCTCCTGATCTTTGTTCCCAGCTTTTTTATATTGATCGCTTTTATATTTTCTGTTCTATATATCTTTATCATAACAGGCATTATTTCCATATTCTACGTAAATAATGCTGTATTTCTTGCAAATAATGCTATTTTCATATAAACTTTCTATAGACAGTCCAATATATATCCGGGGAGGTACAGATAATGGAACAATATGAGAAAAAAGGATACCTGAACAGCGAATTCCGTCTCTTTCATCTGACAGATCAGGAGACAAAAGAAGTAGACTACCACTATCATGACTTTGATAAGATCACCATCTTCATCCGTGGCAAAGTAAATTACATGATCGAGGGCCGTTCTTACGATCTGAAACCTTATGACATTGTACTTGTAAAACAAGGCGATATCCACAGACTGACCGTTGACAATTCCTGCCCATATGAAAGAATCATTGTCTATATCTCACCTAATTTTATGAATGCTTATCAGACAGATAATTATGATCTGAGTTATTGTTTTCAAAAGGCTGCAAAAGAACATTCCAATGTTCTGCGTATCCCATCTTTCGAAAAAAGCTCTCTGTTTCGTTCTATCTCTCAGTTGGAGCATTCGTTTACGGATGGCGGCTATGCTTCCGAGCTTTACAGACAGGTTATGTTTCTGGAATTTATGATACATCTGAACCGGGCCGTAAGAAAGAACCGGCTCGAATATATCGATACTGATAATTGTAATGAAAAGGTGCTCGCCATCCTTGATTATGTAGGCGAACACCTCTGTGAAAATCTGTCAATCGATCTGATCGCAGATCAATTCTATATCAGTAAATATTATATGATGAGATTATTCAAGCAGGAGACCGGTTATACTCTGGGACAATACATCTCCCAGAAACGGCTCCTGCTTGCGAAAGAACTTTTATCTACCGGTGCGCCTGGCACACAGGTTTGTTATGATTGTGGTTTTAAAGATTACTCTACCTTCTCCAGAGCTTATAAACAATTGTTCGGTGTTACGCCTTCGGGCCGTACCTGTCCGTAAAGTTCTGCCGGAACAAAAGCCCTTACAAAGATACCATCTTCCCGGTATTCTTCTTCCTGCAGTTCCCCGTACTTTCGGATCAGTTGAATCTTTCCTGCCTCTTTATATGGATAAAGTGCCTCAATCTCTACTTTCTGCTCCCTTAATACTGCTTCTACAGCTTGAAGGAATTCGGTAATTCCTTCCCCTGTCCTGGCTGAGATCTTCACATAATAGTCTGCATGAAGATCTCTCGGCACCCAGATATCCTCCATACGGTCGATCTTATTAAATACTGTGATAACCGGTTTGTCTTTCACACCCAGATTCTGAAGTGTTTCATACACTGTATGCATCTGCTCATCCATCTGCGGATTAGAAGCATCTACTACATGCAGGATAATATCTGCATATCTGGCTTCTTCCAGTGTACTTCTAAATGCCTCGATCAGATGATGCGGAAGTTTTCTGATAAATCCTACCGTATCTGTCATCAGGATTTCCTGACCACTTGGCAGCTTCAGATCTCTGGTTGTTGGATCCAGGGTTGCGAATAATTTATCCTCTGCAAGAATCCCTGCACCGGTCAGCGTATTCAGAAGTGTTGATTTTCCCGCATTCGTATAACCAACAATCGCGGCCACCGGAATATGACTGCGGCTTCTCTGCTCTCTTGTTACTTCTCTGTGCTTCTTTACATCTTTTAATTCACGGTTAAGCTGTGCGATCCTGCTCTTGATCAGACGCCTGTCCATCTCAAGTTTCTTTTCTCCCGGGCCTCTGGTTCCGATTCCTCCTCCAAGCCTCGACATAGCCTTACCAAAGCCCGCCAATCTGGTCTGCTGGTACTTTAACTGCGCCAGTTCTACCTGAATCTTGCCTTCACTTGTAGATGCTCTTGCCGCAAAGATATCCAGAATGATCAATGTTCTGTCCATTACTTTTACATCCAGTTCGTCCTGCAGATTCTTCATCTGTGCCGGAGAAAGTTCATCATCACATACGATTCCTGTCGCCCTAAGCTCCCAGATCATACTTTTCAGTTCTTCAATCTTTCCTTTTCCGACATAGGTTCCCGGATGTTGCTGTTCTCTGTTCTGAATGACCATTCCGACGGTCTCAGCTCCTGCCGTGGACACCAGATCTTTTAATTCTTCCAGAGATTCTTTTGTATCATCCTGATCTGAAAGTGATACACCGACCAGTATTACTTTTTCTGTTTCATTTTTTATTTCTATCATACTGTTCCCATTTTCTATAGATTCATTCCATTTATCTTGTTTTCAGAAACTCGGCCTCTTTTTTTGCCGATTTGTCATTCGGATAATTTTCCAGATACTCTTCCAGTTTTACCTTTGCACTTTCCCAGTCTTCCATCTGTTCATATGCAACAATAATATTGTACTGCATCTCTTTTTTCATCTTTTTACCGGAATCTTCCTGTGCCAGGCCAAGATTATAATAATTTAATGCCTCTTTCGCTTCTCCGAGTTTCAAATCACAGTTTCCAATCATATTATAGATGGTTCCCGTCTTTTCGGCATCATTTTCCAGTGCTTTCTTAAAAGCTTTTCTTGCACCTTTGTAATCCTTCTTTTCCCATTTGGCAATTCCAATGCCACGATAGGCATCCCCGACATTTTTCTTCTTATCTACTGCCTGTTCAAACTGTTCGATTGCCTGATCATATTTTCCGTCTTCTAAGTATTCTACCCCTTTTTGGGATGAATTGCCGCAGGCTGTCAATAATACACCTGTGCAAACGACCACAAGTAATGCCTTAATTTTCTTCATACTTTCCTTATATTCTCCTCATCTACTCAATCTGCCAGTCAATTGGCTCTACTCCGTGAGCTCTCAGATAATCATTGGTCTGACTAAATGGCTTACTTCCGAAAAATCCACGATATGCGGATAACGGACTCGGATGCGGGGCTTTCAGGATCAGGTGTTTGGGATTCGTAAGCATCCTTGCCTTTCTCTGAGCCGGTGCTCCCCATAAGATGAAAACGATCGGACGATCCTGACTGTTTAATGCCATGATAGCTGCATCTGTAAATTCTTCCCATCCAATATCTTTATGCGAATTGGCCTGATGCGCCCTTACTGTTAATACCGTATTTAACATCAGGACTCCCTGCTCAGCCCACTTGGTCAGGCAGCCGTGATTGGGGATCGTACATCCCAGATCATCATGCAATTCTTTATAGATATTCACCAGTGACGGCGGAATATCTACTCCTTTCTTCACAGAAAAGCAAAGTCCGTGTGCCTGTCCTACATTATGATATGGATCCTGTCCCAGTATAACCGCTTTTACATTATGTAAAGGTGTCAGATGAAATGCATTAAAAATATCATCTGCAGGCGGAAATATCTGTCTTGTCCTGTATTCTTCGTTGACTGTTTCAAATAATTTTTTATAATATGGCTTTTTAAACTCTCCTTTTAGAGCATCCAGCCAGTCATTATTAATTGCTGCCATGTTTTACACTATCCTTTTTCCTCTTATCTTTGTTCATTCTTACAGACGAACGGATACACCTTTTCCTCTTAAATATTCTTTTACTTCTCTGATCTCCAGTTCCTTATAGTGGAATAATGATGCTGCCAGAGCCGCATCTGCTTTTCCTTCCGTCAGTGCATCGTAAAAATGTTCCAGACTGCCGGCACCTCCGGATGCGATCACTGGAATATTCACTTCCTCGGCAATTGCTTTCGTAAGTTCCAGATCATATCCGGCTTTTGTTCCGTCACAATCCATACTTGTCAAAAGGATCTCACCTGCTCCAAGCTTCTCCACTTTCGAAGCCCATTCCACCGCATCAATTCCTACATCGATCCGTCCGCCATTCTTATAAATATTCCAGCCACTTCCATCTTCCCGCTTCTTTGCATCAATTGCAACAACTACACACTGGCTGCCGAACTTTTCTGCTGCTTCTGATATCAGATTCGGTGTATTAATTGCAGATGAATTAATTGAAATCTTATCCGCACCTTCTCTTAAGAGTGCCTTAAAATCATCTATTGTACGGATTCCTCCGCCAACTGTAAATGGGATGAATACGTTTTCTGCCACCTTGCGTACCATATCTACCACTGTACCTCTGGCATCCGATGATGCTGTAATATCAAGAAATACAAGCTCATCTGCACCTGCTTTATCATACGCTTTTGCAATCTCAACCGGATCTCCGGCATCTCTTAACGATACAAAATTTACTCCCTTTACAACTCTTCCGTTATTTACATCCAGACATGGAATGATTCTTTTTGTATGCATAATGATGTCCTCCCTATAATTCCACAAAGTTCTTTAATATCTGAATTCCGATATCACTGCTTTTTTCCGGATGGAACTGGCATGCGAATACATTCCCCTGTTCTACCGAAGCATGGATATGTGTACTGTATTCTGTCGTAGCAGTTACAATTCCCTCATCTGCTGCTTTCAAATAATAAGAATGAACAAAATATACATAGGAATCTTCCGGAATCCCTTTGAATAATCTTCCGTTATTCTGGAACTTCAAAGAGTTCCATCCCATATGTGGAATCTTAAGGCCTTCCTTATCCGGGATTCTTAGTATCTCACCTTTCAGAATTCCAAGTCCTTCCACGCCCGGCGTCTCATCACTTCGTTCAAATAATAACTGTAAACCAAGACAGATTCCCAAGAAAGGAGTTCCCTTTGCCGTCACATCCCTGATCACCTCATCAAGCCCATATTGTCTGAGTTTACTCATCGCATCTCCAAATGCTCCGACTCCCGGAAGGATCACTTTATCTGCATTCATGATCGTCTCTCTGTCTCTTGTGATTATTACTTCCTGTCCCAGAAGCTGCATGGCTTTCTCCACACTCTTTATATTTCCTGCATCGTAATCAATAATTGCAATCATCTTGTTATCCTGCCTTTCATATGTGGTATATCAGGGATATTGTCCCGTACATTCACTTTATATTATTTGTCAAGTGAACTGTTATGGTTTATTGTACATCAAGTTCAAACCAGAATTCAACTCCATTGTCATAATTCTTTACACCATACTCCTGGTTGAATGATTTCATAATTGCTTTTACGATTGAAAGGCCGATTCCGTTGCCTCCATATTCTCTTGTATGGGCCTTATCTACTTTATAGAATTTATCCCAGATATGAGGTGCATCTGCTTCCGGGATCGGATTACCGGTATTAAATACCGATACTCTCACTTTGCCGTCTTTTTGCACCATCTTCACTTCGATCACCATATCGCCGCTGACATGATGACATGCATTACTTACATAATTTCTTACAACCTGCTCTACTTTAAACTCATCTGCCCACGCATAGATGTCCTCTTCTGTGTGCAACATAATCTTGGCACCTGCCTGATCCGCCATGATCTCCATACTCTGCAGAACGCCTTTGACCAGTGCAGTCAGATTAAATCGTTCAAACACGATATCTTCATCACCGAATTCCAGCTGGTTCAATGTCAGCAGATTCTTGACCATCTGATTCATCTTGGACGCCTCATCCATAATAACATCACAGTAGAATTCCCGACTCTCCGCATCTTCATTGACTCCTTCTTTTAATCCTTCGGCATAGCCCTGGATCAGAGCGATCGGTGTCTTTAACTCATGAGATACGTTTCCTAGGAATTCGTTTCTCATCTTTTCCAGCTTGTCTTTCTGTTCGATGTCTTTCTGCAGACTGTTGTTAGCTTTCTTAAGTTCAGAGATCGTGCTCTCCAATTTCTCTGACATCCGGTTAAAGTTCTCTCCCAGTTCTCCGATCTCATTGCTTCCGCCGCTGGTGTATTTCGCATCAAAATCAAGATCTGCCATCCGGTCGGATAATCTCGCAAGCTCCCGGATCGGATCTGTGATTCTTTTTGAGAAATACCAGATCAGAAGAATGGATACAACGATCAGAACACTTCCTATATATAATAAGAAACGATTGGATATCGACGCACTTTCACGCATACTTTCTACCGGACTTCGAAGCAGGAACTGACTGCCGTCATCCAGACTTCCCCACATATCAACATAATAACTCTGATTCCACGGATCCCATGACTGGTTGATCTGATAGACATCCGTAGAATCCAGTGTCCGGCTTTCTTTTTGTGCCTGATTCAGAAAATATCCCATCATCTGATTCTTCAACATATTCTTGTCATGCACATTCGTATGCACATCATTATCCTTTTCAATTACCAGATAAGAAATATTATTCTTTTCAGCGAAATGAATGAGTGAATTATTCTTCTTTGTGCTGTCCCATTTATCTTCATTTGATACGTCATTTAATTTCTCATAAAGTTCTATGAAACGGGATTCCTTCTTACTTATATAATACGGCTCCAGAAATTTTCCGTTGATGAACATCAATGTCACGACCAGACAGATCAACAATCCTACAAAGGATGTGATCATCTGCGTCTTAATCGAATGATGTACACTTTTTATCTTCTGTTTCTTATCTTTACTTATGATCTTCATGCTTCATCAACCTCAAATTTATATCCCATGCCCCAGATTGTCTTAATGTAATTTCCCTTTTCTCCGAGTTTGCTTCTTAATTTCTTTACGTGTGTATCAATGGTTCTTGCATCTCCGAAATAATCATAATCCCATACATTATTCAAGATCTTCTCTCTCGATAATGCAATGCCCTGATTCTCTACAAAGTATGACAGCAGTTCGAATTCCTTGAAGCTTAATTCAATCTCTTTACCATCAATCTTCACCTGATGTGCGGCTTTATCGATTACAATTCCTCCTGCATCGATCTCGTCACCACCGCCTAATACATTGGCTCTTCTTAATATTGCATTGACTCTGGCTACCAGGATCTTCGGACTGAATGGCTTGGAAATATATTCGTCAACCCCCAGAGCAAATCCCTGTAATTCATCTCGTTCCTCTGACCTTGCAGTTAGCATGATGATCGGCACTTTTGATGACTGGCGTACTTCACGGCATACCTGCCATCCATCCATTCTTGGCATCATCACATCCAGAATGATCAGTGCAATATCTTTTTCATCATAAAATACTTCCATTGCTTCCATCCCGTCGCCGGCTTCCAATACCTGATATCCTTCTCTTCCAAGGAAATCTTTCACCAGTTTTCTCATTCTGCTTTCATCATCTACTACTAATATTTTGATCTTATCCATAAGACCCGGCCCTCCTCTTAAATTTATATTTTCATGATATATTTTTCTTTGATCTTAATTATTATAGCAGAGAACTATGTAGCCTTTGTGAAGTTTCCGGTATATAGAATAAAAAAAGTACCCACAGTGTCATATTACTTATGTTACCATGGGTACTTTTTCTTAAGTTACTCTAATCTGTAATTTGTTGTTTTATACAACTCATACTATTCTTCATCTTCTCTTTTCTTTCTCTTAAGTGAGAATCCTCCGATTCCGGCTCCGAGAGATGTTACTGCAAGTCCTAACCACGCAAACATGCTTGATGGATCTCCGGTCTTCGCAGCTTTTCCACTCTTCGTATTCAATGTGGATCCTGTCTTACCGGATTTGCCTGATGTACCGGTTGTTCCATTTGTACCGTTAACTTTCTGTCCTGCATCCTTTTTCACAAGTGCACTGATTGCTTTATTCAGCTTCTCAGTTGCTTTATCAACTGTATCCTGATTTTTCTTTTCTTTCAGTGCTGTGTCAGCCTCAGCCAGTGCTGACTGAAGTGCTTTCCAGCTGTCTGCTGTATAATCTGATTCTTTTAAAGCACCTGCTGCTTTAATTGCTTTTTCAAGTGCATCTGTTGATACTTCTTTCGTCGGCTCATCCGGTGTCGCTGCTTCCAGTGCGTCGATTGCTTTGTTCAGGCTATCTGCTGCTTTATCAACTGTATCCTGGCTCTCTTTTGCTTCCAGTGCAGATTTCGCTTTTGTCAGCTCTGACTGAAGTGCTTTCCAACTGTCTTTTGTATAATCTGATTCGTTTAATCCTTCTGCCTTTTCAATTGCTGCTGCAAGTTTCGTTGTATCTACTTCAGATGGCGCCGGAGTTTCTCCCGGAACTTTGTATGTAAATGTAAGAGGTGTTGTATAACCAGTTGATGTAACCGTGATCTGGAATTCTGTTCCGACCGCCGCATCTTTAAATGGTGCTGCATCTGTCACCAGCGTTCCGTCTTTATCAATAATCTTTACAGAACCTCTTCCACTTGCTGCATAATCGGTGCCGTTCACATTTACAGATGTAATATTTCCGATATAAGTATTGAATGCTTCCTCATTACTGTTTTCTGCCACTGTAAGCTTTTTGTTATCTGCATCATATGTTGCCGGCATATCTGTTGTTGACAGAATGAATGTTGTTTTCAAATCTGCATATTTTCCATTTTTATCTTTTACTGTAAGTGTATATTTCCCCGGATTAATTGAAGAATCTGCTTTAAATGTTAATACATTGCCTTCTACTTTCACATTCAATCCTTCAACGGTGTATTCCGGATCAAAATCATCCCTAAGATTCAGCTCTATCGCCGTCTTACCAGCAGAAATATCTGCATCTGCAACCTTAACAGCATCCTCTGTTTTTGCAAATTTTACAGGGACATAAAGATCATTAACATCAATTGTATATAGACCATTTGTTGTATAATATTCAATACTGTCAATCGTCTTGCCCATCATAGATGCATAATGCGCTGAAGATGTCGGGCAACCATGTACTGACTCTGTATATCCGGTACTCCAAGCGAGCTCATTTCCTCTCCAGATGTTCTCCAGATGACGCATACCATAGGCAGTTCCATCTGTTGTCTTTACAACGACTGCATTTACATTAGAAGATGCAATCTTATCTTCCGGAAGTCCGTCCAGATTGAGCTGGTAATCTCCATAAGAAGACTGTGTTAACAATTCTGCCGTAACACCTGTCAGAACTTCTGCTTTCTTTCCTTTAACCTCGCTGAATACAAGTTTTCCATCCTTGTCCATAGAAACTTCTTTGTAATTTGCAGGAGCCTCTGTCAATGGATAGTATGCATATGTCTCGTTTTCAAAAAGTGTATCTTTTCCTTCTAATGTTGTGGTAGATGTCTGTCCACGGTTCGTTACTGTAATATCAACTTTATCCGTATCTTTTACTTCTTTGTATTTTGTAAGATCTACTGAAGTATCTACTTTCACAGCAAATGTAATACCATCAATCTGTGATCCATCTGCATTTTCATGATAAGAACCACCTGCAAGTCCTGTAGTACGTGTCTTGTTCTTCGTTGCTGAAGTAAATACGTCAACATCCACATCATTGTTTGTTGTCTCTGATCTGTAGAATGCTGCGTATGGGATGTTCATGAGAACATAAGTCTCTTTTTTCTCTGCTTTTGCAAGTGCCTCGATTGCTGCATTCAGATGACTGGCTGCCTCATCTACTGTTGCCTGTGAATGCGGTGTTTTTAATTCATCTTTTGCTTCCTGAAGCTCTGTCTGCATTGCCGCCCAGCTGTCGGCCGTATAATCTGATTCCGTCAGACTTTCGGCTTTCTTAATTGCTGCTTCCAGATTTGTTGTACTGATCTCTTCTTTTGCGTCTTTTACGATGTTTTCATCTGTTGCCTGGAAATTATATGTTACATCTTTATACCCCAGTGCTGAAATTGTAATTGTCCAGTATCCTGTTCCATCTGTTCCTTCCGGCAATGTACAACGAAGTGATTTGGTAAGGCCAAGCTGAACCCCCATTGATTTATGCATCCAGTTATCTGCTGCAAATTTTGTTCCATATGTTGCTTTTGCATTTGTGTATGTACTGTCGTCTCCATAGTATGTCCATTTTACACTCTGCATATTGGCTCCGAGATCTCCGTAATTACCTGTCAGATCTACCCTTAAGAATTCTCCATAAGAACCATTTGCTTCTTTTACTGTAAGTCCTGCTTCTTCTGCGGATGGTGCTGTTTTTAATTCCTGTCCTTCAATACCGGAACCTGTTCCGGCTTCTTTTGCAGAAAAACTGAATGTTCCATCTGCATTCCTGGTTGCTGTCTTAAGTCCGTTTGTATCTGCTGTAACTTCTGCTTTCAGACCACTGTATGACTGCAGTTTATTTTCTGCAAATCCTCCTGCAAGTTCTCCGCCATTTTCTACAACTTTATATGCCTTGCAGAACGCTTCATAATCTTCTGATGCTACTTTTACCGGTACATATTTCAGACCTGTAACATCATATTTTACCATCTTCGTTGTTGTTCCATCTTCTTCCGTGATTGCTCCACGATTAAATGTAATCGTCTTTCCATTTGTCAGAACAGCTTTATCTGACGCTGTCCAATATGAGACCTCATAAGATTTCCCGTTTTCAGCCTCTATGGTTGCTGCGCACTGATAACTTCCTCTGTGAAGTCCATGATTCACGGTTGCACGTGTTACGACATCAAAAGCTCCTTTATCCAGCTCTCCTTTTTTATCAGCTTCACCTGATGATGAACTGTCTCCTGCTGCCTGTACTCCTTCTGCTGCCCAGTATTCCGCCCAGCTAAGTCCTGCATAGACATATTTATATTCTTCTTTTACTGCTGCTTTCAAGTTATCAATTGCACTATCAAGATTTTTTTTCGCTGCATCGACTGTATCCTGAGATTTCTTTTCAGCGAGTGCTGTCTCTGCAGACGCAAGTGCTGTCTTTAACGTATTCCATGTCTCAGCTGTGTAATCACTTTCTTTTAATGCTTTTGCTTTCGTAATTGAAGCTTCCAGAGCTGCTGTATCTACAGTTGCTGCTGTACTTGCTTCTGGTGCTGACTGGATTGCTTCTAATGCCGCTTTTTTTATGGCATCAGATGATCTTGTTGCAGTAGATACGGTATCCCAACTATTAATTGTATCTTCTGTTGCTGACTGACCAGCTAATTTTGATTTTATTCCCTTTGATTTAGAATATGCTTTGTTAAAATATGAATCGTTACCAGACTCATAGCCATTTTCCGGAGTTACTACAATATCAGAAAACTTTCCATCTTTTACAGTCAAGGCTACTCGGACATCATATTCATTCCATTCATCTTCATCATCATCCTCTGTTCTTGTGACATGTGCAGTCTTCGTATATGTTCCATCTTTTGCCACCTGATCTTTCGTTACCGCCATCGCCGGTACCGCCGGACAAATGCTGGCTGCCATGGTCGCCGACATCGCAACTGCCATTACTTTTGTCTTCATTTCTTTCTTTTTCATAAAAGCCTCCTTAATGAAAATATTTATTATTAAGTTAGTATTTTCTAACTTATAATCAAAAAAATTTTACTAATCAGACATGTGCGTTTTCCACACACGTCTGCATGTTATGTTATTTTATACGCCAAGCCAGATACATAATCCAAGTAATATCAAAGCTCTTAAGATTGTAAACCATATTTCATTGCCTCTGATCTTTTTCACTCCGCAGTGAATATTCTTCTTCGGACATGTATCTATACATTTCTGGCACTGGAAACAGCCACCTTCTACTTTCCAGGAACCGTCCGTCGGAAGTCCGATATTCGCCGGACATTTTCTGGAACATGCACTGCACTTTGGAATGCAGGATTCCCGGTCTCTGTGAAGTGCAAATGTCGGTAACACCGGAACCAGTGAGAATACAGCTCCCATCGGGCAGAAATTTCTGCAGAAAAATCTTTCCTCCAGACACATTCCGACAATCAGAAGCACCAGAATGACCAGCCCTATGAGATATCCATTCAGTTTAAAATTTCCTGCATGTATCATGGAAAATACATCCCACGGACTTGTTCCCTGCGCTTTATTGTATACACCGCCATAACACATAAATACGATGATTGCCAGAATCACATATTTCAGATATACAAGTCTGTCTGCAATCCGGTCCGGAATCTGCACCGGTTTCTTTTTCATCTTTTTGCAGATCAGTCTGTATAATGCATTCACTCCATCGCCAAGACTTCCAAATGCACAGGCGAATCCACAAAAGAATCTTCCGAAAACAGCAGTATATATACACACCACAATAAGTACAGTAACAAATGATGTCAGCGCCACTTTTTCGCCTGCGCCAATCTGTGTAAATATATATTTCACACCTGCAAATGCTGCCGTGTATACCGACGGAATAAAGATAAAATACAGCAATTGGATGATTGCCCTTATCCATATATGTATCTTTTTCAATTGTTTTGCATTCATTTATTTTACCGCCTTTTCTAATGCCTGTTTTGTCGCATTCTTAATTCCTGTAGAACTGAAAGTCGCACCACTGATCGTATCTACTTCTGCACTTTGCGCATCCAGAATCTTCGGTATAATATCTTTCGCCATAGTCAGATAAAAACCATCTTCTCCGTCAGCAGAGACAATATTTATTTCCTTAATCTTCTGCTTTTTTACTATTACTTCCACTTTAACAGTTCCACCAAATCCATCCGCTTCTCCGGTATATGTTCCGTCTTTATAAGAACCGTTTTTTGAATCCTCATCTTCTAAACTTTCCGTATTTTCGATTTTGGCATTCAGTTTTGCAATTTCCTCATCTTTTGCTCTGGCTTCCAGCACGGAATTATATCCCAATATCAACCCGACGATCACTACAAGGCTCATCAGGCGCATCCAGAATTCTCTCATTCTTCTCTCTCCTTTAACTCAGTCTCTTTTTACTGTCTTTTTGCAGAAAGCAATGCGTTCTCACACGCATCCAGGATTGCTTTTGAAGTGCAGGTTGCACCCGATACTGCATCAATTCCTTCTGTATTACCTTTCTCGATCAGCTGGCTTGTCACACCTTTTTTACTTGATGTTCCGTTTGCCGCGCGGAGGATATATCTGTCATTTGATGAATCTCCGTCCCCTTTTACATCGGTAACAGCAACGATCTTGTCATCCCGCACCGTCACTTTCAATGTCAGATTATAGGCCGTGAAATCTTCATCTTCATCTGGTCTGCACAGCGCACGTCCTTCATAGATACCATTTTTATATACTGTAGTATCATCTTCGCCATCGTCTTTTTTCTCCAGCAGTGCCAGTGCCTGGTTCAGATTCTCAAGAGCCTGGTCTACATCTTCCTGACTGATCTCTGTCTTATCTGTATCAAGCAGCTTCTGTGCATCTTCCATTCTGGTCTTAAGAACCGCATAGGTTGCTTCCGTATAATCCTCTTGTTTCAGTTCTTCTGCTTCTTTCATCACTTTTTCAAGTTCTGAAGTATCAGCTTTTTCTTTATCTGGTTCCGTTGTCTGTCCGTTTGTTACCTTTTCTGCTTCTTTTAATGCATTCTTCACTGCATTTATAAGACCATTTGAACTGTAAGTTGCTCCGGATACTACGTCCACATCCGTACTCTGTTTTTTCATAATATTTTTTACTACATCCATTGCACGGTTAAAGAATTTTTCATCATCATGATTCTTTGTTACGAGCACTGCCTTGATTGATTTATCCTGAAGAACCACCGCTACTTCTATCTCTCCGTTGTATCCTTCTGCCGTTCCGTAATAAATACCTTCTTTATATGGGAAATTGCCTTTAACAGTCGTATTGTCTTCTGTCTTAGAAGTATCTTCCGTCTTCGTATTTACAGACTGTGAATTTCCGCTTACTGCAGCCTGACGGAGTGCGTCTCTTACCGCACTCTTGATTCCGTTCGAACTGTAAGTCGCACCGGAGATTACATCTACATTTGTACTCTGCGATGAAATAATATTGCCGATCAATGCTTTTGCACGATTCAGATAACTGCTGTCATCATGATTCTCCACAACCTCAACAGACGCAATCTTTCCTCCGCTGATCACAACCTTAACTTTCAAAGTTCCTCCGAATCCGGTTCCTGTTCCATAATAGGTTCCATCTTTATATGCTGCCGCATCCTGTACGTCAGCCAGTGACAGTGTACTTCCCTGTGCCGCTGCATTTCCGGACTGGGATTCTCCCGTCTCTCCACTGTCTTTTTCTCCTGTCAATGCATTCTTCACTGCACTGATAATACCATTAGAGCTAAATGTTGCGCCAGACACCACATCCACATCCAGAGTCTGCCCTGCAATGATCCTGTCTATCACTGCTTTTGCACGGTTAAAGAATGCTGCATCGTCCGAAGAACTTAAGATATCGATTGCCGTAATCTGTTTATCTTTGATCGTTACCGCAACAGTCACCTCGCCGGCATAACCGGTTCCTGTTCCTTTATAGATTCCGTCTGCCAGATCAAAAGAACCTTTTGCCTTGCTTTCTGTCTTCTTCGCTTCATCGGCATCCGTTGTCTTTGTCTCTTTCGTCTGCGCCTGAGCTTCATAAACCGGTGCCTGATAGCCGCTTAATGACACCCCGATACAGGCTGCAACTACAATCGCCGAGGTAGCCGGTGCACCCTGTTTTATTTTTTTGATCACTTTTTCTTTATCCATGTCTTCCACCTCTACTTTTTCATTATGTTTACCTTATAATCCGATTGAAAATCATCCGCAATTCCTTCTGATACATATAATTGATCGTCATCCGTAAGCAGGATCACATCAAATTTATCGCTATACTTCTTCCAGAATTTCTCTGCTTTCTCTTTTCCCATGATAAAAAGCGAAGTAGATAATCCATCCGCAAGTGTTCCATCATCACTTACGATTGTCACCGAAGTCAGTCCGTTCTCTGCCGGATAGCCGGTAGCCGGATCAATAATATGGTGATATTTCTTCCCGTTTTTTTCAAAGTATCTCTCATATCCACCCGATGTAATAACCGCCTTGTCCTTTGCCTGCAGGATTCCAAGATAATTTCCGTCTTCATCCGGACTTTCTACCGCAACCTTCCATGCACTTCCATCTGGTTTTGCACCAAGAAGCTGTACATTTCCTCCAAGACTTACCAGGCCGCTCGTCACACCACACTTTTTATAAATCTGCATAATCCTTGAAGATGTATATCCCTTCGCAATGCCTCCGAAATCAATTTTCACATTCTTGGGCAACGTGATTTTTTTTGTCTTTTTGTCATATTGGATCTTCGATGCATCTACATTCTTCAGTAACGCACTCAGTTCATCCTCCGCAGGAATCCGGTAATTCTCCGTTGTAAATCCCCATGCATCCATGACCGGGTAGATGGATATGTCAAATACTCCTTTTGTCTGTTTATATATTTTTTCAGAGCGTTCATACAAGTACGCCGTGTCATCCGAAACAACCGCTTCCCCGTTTTGATTTAATTTGTACACTTCACTGTTTTCATTTCCGGTAGACAACATTTCATCCAGCCGTTTGATCTCTGTCTCAGCTTTATCTACTGCTTCAGATGCATGCTCTCCATATGCTGTTACCGTCATATACGTATCCATCGCAAATATATCGCGGCTTTGCTTTTCTTCACTGGATTTTTCGGAATTTTCACTTTTGGAATCTTCTTTTTTATCTGTCTGCGTCTGTGTTTTCTTGGCGGATGCCGTACTGTTTCCACATCCAACGGTTCCCATTGACACCGCCGCACATAAAATGGCTATTACAATCTTTCTTTTCATTCTTTATCCTCTATATCTATAGTTACTTTCATCTACCAATAGTTAGTCCGTGTTGTTTTCAGTTCTGTTCTTCTAACTCAATAAATGTACCATATGTTTTTTTCTGCTTCAATTCTTTTTTTGATATTGATATTTATTATCATTTAATTCCACTGTTGATTTTCCACCAAAAAAGCGCAAAAAAAATATCCTGAAATCTTTGATTCTTTCAAAAATTTCAGGATATCAGTGGACCTGGCGGGAGTTGAACCCGCGTCCGAAAGCCCATCCATTCGAGCATCTCCCATCACAGTCATTATATTAACATTCCCTCCATGCGGCACCTAATGACAGGTTCCCCACTTTAGTAGCTTCATAAATTCTTCCATCCCCTCAAAGCTTTGGGAACGAAGTGCTCCGCCTGTTTGAAGCCGGTGACCCGAACAGCGGATGATCCGGGGCCGACTGCGGCCTAATTAGGCTGCGTACGCTAATTCTGTATTGTCTGCGTTTATATTTAAGTGGAACTTTTAACGTAGTGTCCCGCTACGGATGGCTTCTCCAACTTCCAGACCCCCGTCGAAACCAGTACAAGCCCTGATTGTAATGCTTTTCTGGTTTGCAGACTGTCTTTACGTAAATTTAATTATAGTCTTAATCAATTTCATTTGTCAAGCCTCTCACCTAATAAAATTTGAGATAATACAGATAATTGGCAACTCCTTCCGAATACATGACAGTGAAAAGAGACATATTCGAACTTCTATTCTATATGCCTCTTCTCACTATACATAATAAACCACTATATTGTTGTAAACTTTTTTCTTACTCTACATCTTTCAATGCATCATAATCTTCTTCGCCGGTACGAACCTTGACAACCTTCTGTACATTGTAAACGAATATCTTTCCGTCTCCGACATGTCCGGTATAAAGAGTTCTCTTCACAGTCTCAATCACTTTGTCTACCGGAATGCTTCCTACGATAACTTCTACTTTAACCTTTGGAAGTACGGTTACATCCATCTCAACTCCACGGTATTTCTCACCGGCACCTTTCTGAACACCACATCCCATAACCTGTGTGACTGTCATTCCTGTTACTCCAAGATCATTGAGTGCAGTTTTCAGTTTTTCATATCTTGAAAGTTTGGCAATGATAACAACTTTATGTATTCCAGTCTCAGGATCTACAGGAGCAGTTACTTTGACAGATGCAGCTCTCTGTGCTTCTGAAGCTTCATCATAATCATTTTCTCCAAGCTCTGTATTCTCATTGATACTCATGCTTCCTTCTGTGATATCCATCAGACTGAAACCTGCATATGCAGATGCCAGACCATGTTCTTTCACATCCAGACCTACAATCTCTTCTTCTTCTGTTACTCGAAGACCTACCGTCTTATCGATAATCTTAAATACAATCGTCATGGTTATGATCGTCCATGCCATTACGGTTACTACACCAAGCAGCTGTAAGCCAAGCTGGTGGAATCCGCCGCCGTAGAACAGACCTTTCAATGTGCACTCTGGTGCTGTTTTTGTTGCAAAGAGACCGACTGCGATCGTTCCCCAGATACCATTTAAGCAATGAACTGCAACTGCTCCGACCGGGTCATCTACATGAGCAACATTGTCACAGAACCATACGCCAAATACAACCAGAAGTCCGGCTACCACACCGATGATGATCGCACCTGTTGCATCAACGACATCACAAGGTGCAGTGATTGCTACCAGACCTGCAAGTGAAGCATTCAGACACATCGATACATCCGGTTTGCCATATCTAAGCCATGTAAATATCATACATACAACCGTTGCGATTGCCGGTGCGATCGTTGTTGCCATAAAGATCGATGCAAACTGTGGACCTGTCGTAGCGGCAGCTCCGTTGAATCCATACCATCCAAACCAGAGGATGAAACATCCAAGTGCACCGATTACAATGTTATGTCCAGGGAATGCATGTACCTTTGTTACTTTTCCATCTTTATCTCTGGTAAATTTACCAATTCTGGCTCCTTCCAGTGCGGCTCCGATAAATGCTGTTGTTCCACCAACCATGTGGATTGCACAGGAACCTGCAAAATCATGGAATCCTAAACTTGCAAGCCATCCACCGCCCCAGATCCAGTGTGCCTCGATCGGATATACAACAGCGGAGATCACTGCGGAATAAATACAATAAGATAAGAATTTGGTACGTTCTGCCATTGCTCCGGATACGATGGTTGCCGTTGTCGCACAGAACACCAGGTTAAATACAAAATTGGACCAGTCAAAATTTGCATAATCGGTAAAAATTCCAAGTGTCGGAGTTCCGATAAATCCGCCAAGTGCATCTTCACCAAGCAAAATTCCAAATCCCAATGGGATAAATACACAAGTTCCTATACAAAAGTCCATCAGGTTCTTCATAATAATATTGCCGGCATTCTTCGCTCTGGTGAATCCTGCCTCTACCATTGCAAATCCAGCCTGCATGAAAAATACAAATGCTGCACCGATCAGGAACCAGATTCCAAATACCTGTGTGCCTACGGCATCCTGTATCGCCGATAATACTTCTTTCGTCATAATGTCTCCTCCTTCATCCTTCAGATGTCCGATAACGAAAAAGAGTGTGCACTTCCGTGGTCGACTCACGAAAATGTACACACCCTTGTGCTATCCTTTTATATAAAAGAAAAAGCGCCTCGAAATGATTCTTTCGAAGCGCCCTTGCTTTTATGTCCCGTAGTTTAACGCCGTGAACTTTTTTTGTCAAGGAAATTTCTGACATTTTTCTGACGTCACACACAATTTCGTTTAATTATCACAACACGATCTTATTTTTCTTATATTTTTTCTACATTATTCCAGACCAAGAATTTCTCCAAGTACTTCTATAATAATTTCATTGGTGCAGGATTTTACAAATCCCATCATATGTAATGAGATCTCATCCTGCTTCTGAGCTTCCGTCAGTTCCGGATTTCTGTTCGTTTCATTAATAAGCTGTACCAGATGTGGTGTCAGCTCCTCGTAGGTCTCTAATGTCGTCTGGGTAACCAGATTTCTTAATTCTTCTTTCTTTGTAGGTACCATTCTTTTCTCCTATCTGAGTTTCATCTTGAAATCACGTTCTGCTTCACGTCTCTGATCCTTTTTGGCGATATCCTGACGTTTATCATATAATTTCTTACCTTTTGCCAGACCAATCTCCACCTTTACAAGGCTGCCTTTGAAATATACTTTCAATGGAACGATTGCCATTCCCTTTTCCTTCGTTTTACCGATCAGTTTATTGATCTCTGATTTATGAAGGAGTAATTTTCTGACTCTGAGTGGGTCTTTATTAAAGATATTTCCCTTTTCATATGGACTGATATGCATACCGTAGATAAAGACTTCTCCATTTTCAATACGGATAAAGGATTCTTTGATACTGCATTTTCCCATACGGAGTGACTTTACTTCTGTTCCGTGCAGAGCAATTCCTGTCTCGATCTTATCCAGGATAAAATAATCATGATATGCCTTTTTATTATTTGCAACCATCTTGTCATTACTCTTCGCCATCTCCGGCACCTCCCTGATTCACAATCTTAAAATCAATCGTACGCATCAGACGATCTGCATCCAGCACCTGTACTCTTAAGGCTTCTCCCAGTTTGTACACTTTCCGTGTATGCATTCCTATCATCTCATAACGTTCTTCATTGTATTCATAATGATCATCGGTCATATTTGTTACATGGACCAGACCTTCTATCGTATTCGGAAGCTCTACATACATACCCCATTTAGTAATTCCAGAGATCACACCGTCGAATTCCTCTCCGATATGTGCCTGCATGTATTCTGTCTTCTTGAGTTTGATTGTCTCTCGTTCTGCCTCATCCGCACGACGTTCCATCTCACTGGAACGCTTTGCAACTTCCGGAAGGATCGACTGGTAGTGTTCAATCTTACTTTCATTCATTCTTCCCCGCAGGTTATCCTTAATGATCCGATGGATCTGAAGATCCGGATATCTTCGGATCGGAGAAGTAAAATGCGTATAATAATTCGCCGCCAGTCCAAAATGTCCGTCATTCTCTGCCGTATACTTTGCCTGTTTCATCGAACGAAGTGCCAGACGGCTGATCATTGCCTCTTCCGGTGTATCTTCCACTTTCGTTAGTAACTTTTGTATTTCTTTTGGTCTAATTTCATTAACTCCAATATGCATTGAATACCCAAAATTATTGATAAATGTTGCCAGTGTACGGATTTTTTCTTCATCCGGCGCTTCGTGGGTACGGTATACAAATGGAAGCTCCTGCCAGTAGTAATCTTCTGCAACCGTCTCATTTGCCAAAAGCATGAAATCCTCGATGATCTTCGTTGCAACATTTCTGTCATATGGTTTAATATCGATCGGCTTTCCATTCTCATCCAGAATCATCTTCGTCTCCGGGAAATCAAAATCAATGGAACCGCGTTTCTTCCTTCGGGCTCTTAAAATACCCGAAAGCTCCTGCATCCGTTCGAACATCGGAACCAGTTCTTTGTATTCTGCGGTCTCCGCTTCATCATGATCCGTTAAAATCTTCTTTACGCTGGTATAGGACATTCTGCGATCCACATGAATTACTGTCTCAGCGATCTCATGTGCGATCACATCACCTGACGGATCCACTGTCATGATGCAGCTGAGTGCAAGTCTGTCCTCTCCTGCATTGAGTGAACACATTCCATTCGAAAGTGTATGTGGAAGCATCGGGATCACACGGTCTACCAGATATACACTTGTCCCCCTTTCCAGTGCCTCTCTATCAAGTGCACTGTTCTCCTGCACATAATTCGTCACATCTGCAATATGCACGCCCAGAATATAATTTTCTCCCTCTTTTACAAGGGATACCGCATCATCCAGATCCTTTGCATCTTCTCCGTCAATCGTGACCATCTGCCAGTCACGCAGATCCTTTCTTCCATTCATGTCAGCTTCGCTGACCGGTTTTGCAACACGCTCTGCCTGTCTTAATACTTTATCCGGAAATTCTACCGGGAGGTCATACCCTTTTACGATCGACATGATATCTGTTCCCGGATCATTCAGATGACCGATGATCTCCACGATTTTTCCTTCTGGTTTCTTTCCATTCTCTCCATAAGAGGTCAGCTCCACTACAACTTTGTGTCCATCCACTGCCCCTCTTGATTTTTCAATCGGTACAAATATGTCCTGATCCAGTCTCTGGTTATCCGGAATCACGAATCCAAACTTCTTTCCCGGCTTCATGCGGTAAAGTCCGACTACTTTTGAAAGCCCCCGCTCCAGAATCTTCACGATCTTTCCTTCACGGCTTCTTCCTTCCGGTTCTTTTGTAAGTACGATCTCAACATGATCTCCATCAAATGCACCACAGGTATCATCCGCACCGATGAATACATCCTCTGAATCTCCTTCGTCCAGCACCACAAAGCCAAATCCCTTAAGACTTGCCCGGAACACACCGGTCAGACGCTTTGCATGTCCCTTGCAGTATTTTCCTCTCTTGGAAAGATATATCTTTCCTTCCTGCTCCAACGCTTCCAGGATCTGTCTTAACTCATCTCTGTCTTCTTTTGCCACGCGAAGAAGCATTGCCAGTTCCTTGAATTTCATCGGTGTATATAAATCATCACAGATCAGATCATAGACAACTTTTTTTCTTTTATCAAATTTCTTACTCATATCTCTATGCTCCCCTGCATATTCTGTGTTCCAAAAAGGGACACTCCCATACAGGAGTGTCCCTTTCATCTTCTAAAAATATGCTCTATCCTATGCAAATACTTTTAAATTCAACACTGCTGCCAGTACAATAAACAGAATCGCAAGGAATTTTGTCGACTTCACCAGTGCACCTTCCATAGAACGGCCCTTGTTCTGTCCCCAGTAAGTATCAGCGATACCACTAATGGCACCAAGCCCTGCTGACTTACCTTCCTGCATCAGTACGATAACTGTTAAAGCGATACAGTCTATTGCAAATATTATCATTAATACAATCTTCAAAATGTCCACTATTCACACCTCCTGCGGATAAACCACATATATTCTATCACAGGATGGCCGATAAGGCAAGCTAATCTCATTCAAAATCTTATCTCAGGCAGGATTAAATCTGTACATTTTCTATTTTTTCTTCAAATGGGTTCTGATATACAGCCACATCCCCCAATCTTTCCTCTATCCGTAATAATTGATTATACTTTTCCACCCGTTCCGACCGGCATGGGGCTCCTGTTTTTATCTGCCCTGCATCTGCCGCCACTGCAATATCTGCAATGAAAGAATCGGCAGTCTCTCCCGAACGGTGTGAGATTACCGTCTTATATCCGGCATTCTGCGCCATCTTTACTGCTTCAAAGCTCTCCGTCAGTGTCCCGATCTGATTCACTTTGATCAGTATCGCATTCGCCGCTTTTCTTCTGATCCCTTTGGCAAGTCTTCTGGTATTCGTCACAAACAAATCGTCTCCTACCAGCTGCACCCGCTCTCCGAGCCTGTCCGTCAGCGTCTTCCATCCTTCCCAGTCATCTTCATCCAATGGATCTTCAATGGATACAATCGGATATTTTTCTATAATATCTTCGTAATAATCGATCAGTTCCTCTGCAGAACGGACGATCTTATATCCTTTTTTCTTTGCCTCACCGTCGAATACGTATTTTTTAAAATTCTTATCATATAACTCGGATGCTGCTACGTCCAATGCGATAGCTACCTCTTCGCCCGGCCGGTATCCGGCCTTTTCCACCGCTTTTACCATCAGACGCAGGACCTCATCTGCATTGTGAAGATCCGGTGCAAATCCTCCTTCGTCTCCTACTGCAGTACTGTATTCCAACGTTTTCAAAACTCTCTTCAGTTCATGATATACTTCCGCACACATCTGAAGTCCGGTCTTAAAATCTTTTGCCCCTACCGGCATGATCATAAATTCCTGAATATCAATCGTATTATCCGCATGTCTTCCGCCATTCATGATATTCATCATCGGAACCGGAAGTTTTTTCACATTTGTGCCGCCAAGATACGAATACAGCGGAAGTCCCAACGCCCCGGCCGCCGCTCTTGCAGCCGCCAGCGAGACTCCAAGCATGGCATTGGCACCAAGATTGGATTTGTTCTTTGTTCCGTCAAGCCTGATCATCGCCTGATCGATCGCTGCCTGATCCAGTACATTCATGCCGATCACTTCCGGCGCAATCCTTGCATTGACATGATCTGCCGCCTGCTGCACGCCCAGTCCTCCATATCGTTCTTCTTTATCCCGTAATTCAACTGCTTCATATTTTCCGGTCGATGCACCGGACGGAACACTTGCTCTTCCGCAGAATTCATCTCCGGCAAGTACTTCCACTTCTATCGTCGGATTTCCTCTCGAATCAAGTATTTCTCTTGCGTATACATCCGTAATGGGTAAATACTTATACATTATTTCTATCCTCCTCTTTATAGAAGATAGTATGTTCCGATCCGAAGCAAAACATTCAGTTTTTAATCTGAATCACGCTCTTTTGTATTATTAATATAAAAATTAATACAATTCTTTATAAATCTCTGCCATCTGCTGCCAGGTCAGTTTCACATAGCTTTGATTCAGAAGTCTCTGCTGTGTCTCTTCAACTGTCTTCGCAAAGCTCTCGATTTCTTCTTCCTTCATTCCATATTCATGTAACGGTTTTCTTGCAATGATCTGATCCAGAAGTTTCTCAATCTTGGTATATACTTCATCTGATTTGCACTTTAATATATTGCTTAAGAAATTATTTAGTTTCTTTATTCTGCCATTTGGATCTAATTCCTGATATTTTGCGAATACAGCTGTCAGGAACTGATAGTTCGCTTCTCCATGTGTGACATGATACACGCCACTCAGAGGATAAGACATGGCGTGCACCGCTCCTGTTCCTGCATTGCCGAATGCAATACCGGCAAGATTGCTTGCTGTCAGGAAATCATCCAGCAGATTCATTCTGTATTCTTCCCCATGTTCAGCAATCTTCTGGAATCCTTCAATGATCATCTCCATTGCCTTCATACTGAACATCTGTGTATATAAAGTTGCTTTCGGCGATACATAGGATTCAATCGCATGAATGAACGCATCAATCGCACTTGTCGCAAAAAATGAATACGGAAGACCGGTCAGAAGCTCCGGAATCAGCACTGCACGATCTGCATAGATCTCATCGACAGCAAGTCCCATCTTTGTATGTAACTTCGTAAACTCTGCAATTGATACATTGGAAACTTCCGAACCGGCACCACAAGTCGTCGGCACTGCGATCAGAGTCTTCTCTCTTTTAAGCGGTACCTTCCTGCCAAAGATCTCTTCGGCGGTGTAATTTCCTTCAAGCACCAGGATCTTCGCCATATCGATAACAGCTCCTCCTCCGATTGCAATAATTCTGTCACAATCCGTCTTACGGAAATCTGCCAGCAATGCATCGATCATCACATCTGTAGGCTCACCTTTTCCATATTTACTTTTAAATTCCACATGTGCTTCCAGCCCAAGTGGTGCAAAATATGTCTCATATGTACTTTTACTTGCAAGAATAAAATCATTCTTACCTATATTATATTCTTCTGCGAAATCTTTTGCGTGTTCAAATTTCTGTACTTCTGCCTTCTGCCAAAAAAGTTTCATTTTTTCTTATCCTCCCGGTCATTTTTCTGAATATTTTGTCTCTTAATAATATACCACCAATCCGTTGACTTTTCCAGACACGAGCGTTACAATCATTGAGGATATGAAAGATTTCTTTCATATCCAAATAATTGCAAAAGGAAAACTGGGGAATTTTTCAAATGAAAGAACATTTAAAAAACTTTGCACTACTCACTGGCAGTACACTGATCATGGCAGTGGGTATCTACTTTTTCAAGTTCGCCAACAACTTCACGTTTGGCGGTATCACCGGTTTTGCGGTACTCGTTGCCAAGTTCACTCCTCTTTCGGCCAGTGATTTTTCCTTCATTGCGAATATGCTCCTTCTGATCATAGGGCTTTTCGTTCTCGGGAAAAAATTTGCTGCACAGACTGCATACAGTAGTATCCTACTTTCTGTCACGCTGTCCGGACTGGAACGTATCTATCCAATGAGCCACCCGCTTACCAACGAACCATTGCTGGAACTGATCTTCGCGATTGTACTTCCTGCCATCGGTTCGGCCATTCTGTTCAATATCGGAGCATCCAGCGGGGGCACGGATGTTATTGCCATGATATTGAAGAAATACACCAGCGTTGACATCGGAAAAGGCTTGCTTGCTTCCGATATCTTATTCACAATCGCCGGTTTCTTCGTATTTGATATTAAGACGGGTCTTTATTCACTGCTCGGTCTTACGATGCGTTCGACACTGATCGACAGTCTGATTGAAAGTCTGAACCGCTCGAAGTATTTCCACGTGGTATGCAGCGAGCCGGAACCAATCTGTGAATTTATCAAAAATGACCTGAAACGAGGTGCAACAATCGTACTCGCCCAAGGTGCCTTCACAGGCGATGACAAATATATCATCCTGACTGTACTTAGTCCAAATGAAGCAATCAAGCTTCGTAATTTCATAAAAGCTCATACAACTGGTGCATTCTTACTGATATCCAATACCAGCGAGATTATAGGAAAAGGGTTCCACTCTGTGTAGTGAAACCCTTTATTTTTTCTCCGTATTCTCAATGTCCAACAGATCCAGGATTGAATGTGACATCATATACTGATAAAATTCCATTGCATCTCCCGCCGAAATATTTTTGCTTTCCCGGATAAGCCAGTATTTCAGTCCATTCACCAATGATATTGCATGAAATTCCAGAAATACCTTTTCGTCGACGTGTGGCATATTTCTTAAGTGTTTTAACGGATGATGCTTTACCAGAATTTCTTCCATATGGAAAACCTGTCCATACAGCATCTCCTCAAAGGAATTCTGCCCTGTTACTTCAAATACCTTTTCGTAATAAGTCTTGTCTTCTCCAAATCTCTGGAACAAAAGCTGCAGAGACTCCATTCCATGTTCCTGCTCCATAAGTTCTGAGACTTCTTTAAATACGTCTTCCCACAGAAGCCATTCCATCACTTCGTATTTGTCCTGAAAATAATTATAGAACGTCGGACGTATCACCCCTGCTGCATCTGTGATCATCTTGATCGTCAGTTTTTCAAATCCTTTTTTCGCCACCAGTTCTTTAAATTTTTCTCCCAATAGTGCTTTTGTTAATTCACTTTTGCGCTCCATCTCATCACCTTAATTTTTCTCAGATAACTTGTAGTAAATTATTATACCCCTGCTATCCGGCAAAATCTACCGTCAAATTGCTCCATTTTTTACGTATAATAATGGAGAATTACGTCGAAACTGGCAAGTAAAAGGAGTGCTCCCCCGACCCAGTATGCACGTCTGTTTTCTTTCAGTCCCAGTCTGTATCCTGCAAATATACCGATTACCGCTTCCAGAACTGTTACCGGGAATAACACCAATGACTCTTCGATCATGGCTGTATCCAGGAATCCAAGTCCCATTCCGACAAAGAACGCATCGACATTCGTTACCAGTGCAAGAAGCGTTGTTTTCTTCCATTCGATCTCATCTTTTCTGCGTTCCAACACCTTCTTTTTACGGATTCCTTTGAGGATCATATAGATGCCAAGTGCCGCAAAGATCAGCACTGTCAGACCTTCCCATCTGTCAGCCGCCGTCTTCGTTCTGATAATAGACAGTAACGGCAGCAATGTGATCAGGTTTCCAAGTACCAGTACCCCAAGCTGGATACCGCCAAACAGAACGCTTAAGAGGACCAGATTCTTCCATCTGATCTTTGAAAATCCGGCTCCCATATAGGCCGCCGCCACAAATACATCGATCGATAATCCAACGGATACAATCAACAGTTCCATCGTTGACAATTGCATCGCCTTCTTTCTTTTCTCCTATTTTAGCCTATTTAGAATCGTTTTTGAAGAAACAAATGCTATATAGATACCGAAATCGTACTACATTTTCCTCTATTTGTATAAAAACCAAATATACTCGATATATAAATATGATATATAGTAACTCCCGTAACTCTTTTGTTCCTGAATACTTTGGTATCTAAAAAACGAGAAAGCTACGCTCTTACGTAACCTTCCCGCTTTCTGCGACATATATAGTATAACTTTAGGATGTGTCTCTTATATTATATCCCGATTAGTGATGGAATAAACGGATTCCGGTAAATGACATCACCATATCATATTTATTACATGTTGCAATTACATTGTCATCACGTACGGATCCACCCGGCTGTGCAATGTATTTTACACCACTCTTATGCGCACGCTCGATATTATCCCCAAATGGGAAGAATGCATCTGATCCAAGTGCAACATCGGTCAGTTTGTCCAGCCATTCTCTCTTGGCTTCTCTTGTGAATACTTCCGGTTTTTCTTTGAAGATTGCCGGCCATGCATCGTCTGCAAGCACGTCCATGTAATCGTCTCCCATATAGAGATCGATCGCATTGTCTCTGTCTGCACGTCTGATTCCATCCACGAATGGAAGATTCATAACCTGCGGTGACTGTCTGAGCCACCAGTTATCTGCTTTGCCTCCTGCAAGACGTGTACAATGGATTCTGGACTGCTGTCCTGCACCGATACCGATTGCCTGTCCGTCTTTTACGAAACATACAGAGTTGGACTGTGTATATTTTAATGTAATCATAGAGATTGCGAGATCAATTTTCGCCTGCTCTGTCAGTTTTTTGTTCTCTGTCACGATATTTGAGAAGAAATCACCGTCAATCTTTAATTCATTTCTTCCCTGCTCAAATGTAACACCGAATACCTGCTTGTGTTCGATTGGAGCCGGTACATAATCCGGATCGATCTGGATTACATTGTAGTTCCCTTTTTTCTTTGCTTTTAAGATTTCCAGCGCTTCCGGTTCATATCCAGGAGCGATCACACCATCGGATACTTCACGTTTGATCAGTTTGGCAGTATCCACGTCACATACATCAGACAGAGAAATAAAATCTCCGAAAGAAGACATACGGTCTGCGCCTCTTGCTCTTGCGTATGCAGATGCAAGCGGAGATAATTCTCCAAGATCATCTACCCAGTAGATCTTTGCAAGCGTATCACTCAGTGGAAGTCCGACTGCGGCACCTGCAGGAGATACATGCTTGAATGATGTAGCTGCCGGAAGTCCGGTTGCTTTCTTTAACTCACTTACAAGCTGCCATCCGTTAAATGCATCCAGGAAATTGATATATCCCGGTCTTCCATTCAGAACCTTGATCGGCAGTTCACTTCCGTCTTCCATATAGATTCTGGAAGGTTTCTGGTTCGGATTACATCCATATTTCAGTTCTAATTCGTTCATATCTATTCTCCTTATCGATTCCTCTTACTGGTTCTTATTGATGATCTTTGTCTCATATGTACCTGTCGCGATATCAATATAGCGTACGAATAATGATACTTTGTTGTCCGCATTCAGGCTGTTCCATAAGCTGTCGGCAAATGCATCCATATCATCCGGAATTGCGATCAGTTTTGGTTCTCCTTCAAAGCTCGGAAGCGGATTGCCGTCACATTTGTATGTATGGATGAAATGTCCTTCTCCTGCTGCAGGATTCTCATATGCAAATGTATAACGGTTGCAGCTTTCCGGATTGCCGTTGTTGCTCTTTAGGATTGACATTGCGTAGTTAAATGTTCCATTTTCAATATGCATAACACCAGAAATTCTAGGTGTGTAGTTCGGTCCGTCTGGTTCGAATTCACGGCTTCTGAGTGACTGTTCAAATGTAAGCTGCTTGTCCATGCCCTCGTAGATGGTATCTGTCTGATCTCCGTTGGTTACGATTGTCTTGTTGCCAAGTACTCGTACCGGTGCATAAATGATCAGGCTTGGATCAGTCAGTTTGGATGGATCAAATGCCTGTGTGCGGATGCCTTCCCCTTCTTCTACAAACACACGGTTACGGCTGTTCTCACTTCTTCCCATAATAAAGTAAGCAGTTACAGCTTTGGTCCCATCTGCACTCTTTCCTATAATAATGCCACGTCCCGGGTAAGAATTGCCCTGCAGTTCCTTCTCGATTGATAACATTTCCATGAATACATCTCCTTTTCCTATGTGGTTTTGAACGTTTCTATCCCTATTATATATAAAACCTTCTTATTTTTCCACCCCTTTTTATAAGTATAATTAAAAAAGTTCGTTTTTTTATAAGTACAATTTACAATTTGAAGCACAAAAGCGACCTATATTATAATTCGGAGAACAAGATTTATTTTATGAAAAGGGGGATTTCTCATGAAACATCTACATGTACTCGCACTACCTTGTCTTATGGCCGCTCTTCTGCTTTCCGGCTGCAGCCAGATTTGAATCCGGCACTTATTACTCCATTGATGAAACCTCCCGTGCACTGGTAGAAAAGCTTGAACATTACGCAGCTTCCCCGGTCTATGGAGACGAGACAACAACAGATATTTCCTTAAACGGACATACGCTATCAGATTCCGGTAATGAAGATTCCAACTGCAAAAATTAGGAACTATCATTTGCCCAATGCCTGAATAAACGCTGATTCTTTTTGTATGGCAATTGCCAAAATACGACAATATACGATTAATGTCGCATTTGCTTGAATCTGAAAATCAAAAGTTTTAAGATAAGGTAACTGCAAAGAGAATATAATGCAGTAAAATGAGGAGGTAACACTATGAATGTTGTAGACACAGTAAAAAACGCCGCCTTTGCTTCCGCTATTCAGGCAGCACTTAACTACATGGATAAGGATCCTGAAACTAATATTCCAAAGGTTATGAGTATCGTTGACAAGGCTGCACCAGAAGGCTGGTATGAAAGTCAGCGTAATGCGATCCGTCAGGGTATCGCCGAAAAAGGTAATTGGTATCAGCTTGCACAGAAAGTATGGGATCTGGATCCAGGTGTACGAAAAACTTTCTTTACAAACTTTATTGTTAACGCTTCTTTGAAGGGTTCTGCTCTTCAGAAGGAAACCGAGGAAAAAGAAGACTGTAATGTTCCTTGGGCAATTTTATTAGATCCGACTTCAGCCTGTAACCTGCACTGTACCGGATGCTGGGCTGCAGAATACGGACATAAACTGAATCTTTCTCTCGAAACGATCGATGACATCGTAACACAGGGAAAGAAACTTGGTACATACATGTATATCTATACCGGTGGGGAACCAATGGTACGTAAAAAAGATATCATCACAATCTGCGAACGTCATCCTGACTGTGAATTCTTATCTTTCACAAATGGTACACTGATCGATGAAGAATTCTGTCAGGAAATGTTAAGAGTTAAGAACTTCGTTCCTGCAATCAGTCTGGAAGGATTTGAAACTGCCAATGACGGACGCCGTGGTCCTGGTGTGTTTGATAAAGTAAAACATGCTATGCAGTTATTAAAAGAACACAACCTTCCATTTGGTATCTCAACCTGTTATACAAGTATGAACTACAAAGATATCACAAGTGAAGAATTCTACGATATGATCATCGAAGCCGGTGCTTTATTCATCTGGTTCTTCCACTATATGCCAGTTGGAAATGACGCCGCTCCGGAACTTATGCCAAATCCAGAGCAGAGAAAAGCTGTATACGAACGTATCCGTGCTTTCAGAAGCTCCAAACCAATCTTCAGTCTGGACTTCCAGAATGATGCGGAATACATCGGCGGATGTATCGCGGGCGGACGTTACTACCTGCACATCAATGCAGCCGGAGATGTGGATCCTTGTGTATTCATCCATTATTCGAATGCCAATATCCATGAAGTCAGCCTTCTGGATGCATTAAAGAGTCCAATCTTCCAGGCATACCGAAAAGGACAGCCATTCAATGACAACATGCTGCGCCCATGTCCAATGCTTGAGAATCCGGAATGCTTACCAAAGATGGTAAAAGAGACCGGTGCTCACTCTACCGATCCACAGTCACCGGAAGATGTACAGCATCTTTGCGATAAATGTAAGCCTTACGCTGAGGCCTGGACGAAGATGGCTGATAAGCTTTGGGTGGAGAGACAGACAGCGAAGAAGTAATTTTCTATTTAATGCATCATGGCGGCTGTCACCGACCGGAATAAAACTACAAGGTCCCAGCCTGTGCTGACTCCAACATGGGGAAATTCTAAAGCAAAAAAGTTGACCTAAAAACGAGCTCACAAAAAATCCAAACTCGACATTCGTCTCAGACAGTGGATTTTTTGTGAGCAAACGGTCAACTTTTTTACTTAAGAATTTCCAACCATGAGTCC